>NZ_JBMYXF010000038.1:0-29748 GCF_049608145.1 Halocynthiibacter sp. | reverse complement strand
CGGCTGTAATTTTGGCCCGCGTTGCGACTATTTTGAGGAAGGGCGCTGTGATCAGGGCTATATCTATATGGATCCCGCCAATGAGGCTGGAAGCCATGAAAGCCGTTGTCTGAAATTCAAAGAGATCGATTGGGATGCTCCGATCCAGGCAGGCAATCAGACTGAAAAAGCCGAACCCGGCAAAGTCGTTCTGAAAATGGAGAACCTCAAGAAATACTATGAGGTGGCCGCAAATGCCCTGTTTGGCGGGGCTGATAAGAAAGTCGTAAAAGCCAATGAAACCCTAAGCTTTGAGGCCCGCGAAAGCGAAACCCTGGCCATTGTGGGTGAATCTGGTTGCGGTAAATCGACCTTTGCCAAGGTGTTGATGGGGCTTGAAACCGCGACGGATGGCAAGATCATCCTGAATGGTAACGAAATCCAGGACACCCCGATTGAAGACCGCGACACGGAAACGGTTTCCTCTGTGCAAATGGTGTTCCAGAACCCGTTTGATACGCTGAACCCCTCCATGACCGTTGGGCGTCAGATCATCCGCGCGCTGGAAATTTTTGACATTGGCAACAATGATCATGAACGGCGAGAACGGATGTTAAAGCTGCTGGATCTGGTGAAACTGCCCCGTGCATTTGCCGATCGTATGCCGCGTCAACTGTCCGGTGGTCAGAAGCAACGTGTTGGTATTGCACGCGCTTTTGCTGGCGACGCGCAAATCGTGGTGGCGGATGAACCTGTGTCTGCGCTTGATGTATCCGTGCAGGCGGCGGTGACCGATCTGCTGATGGAAATCCAGCGTGAAAACAAAACCACGCTGCTGTTCATCAGTCACGATCTGTCGATTGTACGCTATCTGTCGGATCGCGTCATGGTGATGTATTTGGGACATGTGGTAGAACTGGGCACGACCGATCAGGTCTTCCAGCCGCCCTATCACCCCTATACTGAGGCGCTTTTGTCAGCGGTTCCCATTGCGGATACCTCGATTGAGAAAGAACATATCGTTCTTGAAGGCGACATCCCATCGGCCATGAACCCACCCTCTGGTTGCCCCTTCCAAACGCGTTGTCGCTGGAAATCCGAGGTGCCTGGTGGTCTCTGCGATAAGGAAGTGCCGCCAATGCGGATGTTTGACGGCAAGCACCAAATCAAGTGTCACCTTGCTGATGATGTGTTGGCCAAAATGGGCCCAGTCATCAAAATCGCGGCGGAGTAAGCTGATCAAAACCAAACAAAAGCCCGGGTCATACGCCCGGGCTTTATCTTACAAATAAAACAGATATTTTCGTCATAAGTTATGTTATCTTAATAGCATGTTCAGCTATTTTGACGACATTTTGTCCCCGTTACGCCGAGTTACAAGTGCACCGAGTAGTGCGCATTACGAAGCCAAGAATCGTGAAAATCGATCTTACAGTAAAAGTGTCTACGTACGGGAAGGCGGTGTGTTACCCGGCCTCCCAAGCAAACCTCTCTTTCGATACGCCACCGTCACGACAGGTTACAAACCCGGCCCAAGCTACTTCACCGCCTTCACAACATCGACCGGCGTACACGCCGTCGCTACTTCACCCGACACATACTATTTATTCACACCAGAGAACCCTTTTGAACTCAATGGTGAGGTGGAATTTGACCTCAGGTTGGTGAATACAATTCGTGGTGAAACCACTGTTTCCCTTTATAAAATCAAACGAATAGGGCAGTCTAAGTCTCTTGAAGGAAAACTCTGGCAACAGAGATCACAGTTCTTCGCCAAAGATCTTCTTGGTAGTCGACAGACAGAGGATATGGAACTCGGATATATAACGTCAACCTATAAATCTCAGCAAATGGTATCATCATCATCCAAGTGGATTAATTTTCAGGGCGAAGATCTGGAATTGGACTTCGTGGAACCAAGCTATCCATAGCCGTCGGTTTTTAACTCACCAAATTTCGGTTCTTTTGGGAATAAAGCGACAAGGCGGTGATCTGCCCTGCGACAATCGCCGCGAACATCAGAAACGCTGACAGACCAACGCCTTGCACCGGCATCAGGCTTTCGTTGAACAGGGTTTGCGTGGCGCCAAACAGCACACGACTGCCCGGCACCAACAGCAAGATCCCCGGCATAATATAGATCGCGCCCGTCAGGTTCATCTTCTTGGCAACCCATGTCCCATAAAGCGTGATACACATCGCAGTCACCCAGGTGCCCGTAATCCAACCCGCACCAAATCCAAGCCCAACCGGCCCCCAAAGGCCAAGCGCCGTCACCGGCAAGGCAAGCGCGATGTCGATAAGTCGCGCGTTAAAGATCACGCCCAAGGCGAGTGAAAAGACGGGTAACGCGACGATGGGCCACCACCAGATCACCTCATTCACGTTATCCGCGTGCACCCCTGCGCCAAAAAGCGTCTCGCCTATGTTCAGGCCAATAAAGATCCCGATAAACAGTTTGGTGAAGATAAAGATCGCTTGGGCAAACAGGCTTGTCCCAGAAATCAAATCATTAAAGGCCAAACATTCCAATGCGTTGGCAATTGACAGCCCTGGCACAAACAGCACAACAGCCGCAATACAAAGCCCCCAGACAGGCACATCCGCCCCGCCCGCGCTGATCGCAGCAACGGAAATGCCAACAACAAGGGCGCTGAGAAATTCCACGAAATTGGCGCGTTCTCCCTGACAGATCAGCTGACACAGCCAGACCAGAACACCCAACATCGCAGCAAAGCCAATGGCTTGCAGACTGCTGCCAACCAGGATCAAAAAAATCGGTGGGATCGCGATATTTGCCAGCGCAATCAGCCATGTCGGATGTGGGATCACATCAATGCCCGTGTCATCATTGCGATGAATGCGGATAATCGTGCGCGCCAGCAGACCCAGATCAATACCCGCCGGATCCATGCGCCGCATTAGGATCTGATTGTCTTCCTCTGGGAACTGAAAACTGACACTGGTCGGCGTTGCCTGCACAACCACAGTTACACCCAGTTTACGCGCAAAATGTTGTACGTATTTTTCGACTTTATAAGGCGCACAGCCACTGCGATGCAGTGCTTCGCCAATCTGAGCAATCTTTTGTGCCTGTTCGGGGTTTGTCATACGACAGCTTTCCTGACTTATTTCACTTTCCCATTGTCACGAAACGCCGCACAGGAAAAGCAAATAGTCAGGTCGACCCGGACTAAAGCACCTAAATACTACCTGCTAATAGCTTTAAAAACGTTAAACTCAGCTTCCTAGAATGCGGCGTACGTAATTTCGGGTTTCACGGTAAGGTGGGACGCCACCGTGTTTTTCAACCGCCCCCGGGCCCGCATTATATGCCGCAAGTGCCAGACGCCATGACCGAAATTTATCGTATTGTTCCTTCAGGTAGCGCGCGCCACCATCAAGGTTTTCTCTTGGTACACGAGGGTTTACACCCAGAATGCGAGCGGTTCCTGGCATCAGTTGAGCAAGGCCTATCGCCCCCGCACTGCTGCGGGCATTGGGGTTCCAGTTGCTTTCCTGCTGCACAAGCCGCAAGAACAGATCTTCGGGAATACTGTAACGTCGCGCCGCCGCCCGTGCCATGTTCAGATACTCGCCGCGGTAGCGTCCATCATAAGACGGCAATCCATCGTGACGCCCAGGCGTATGCACCGTAGGCGGCTGTAAACGAACGGAATTTGTATATTGCGCTGCTGCACGCCCATCTAAGACACTCAGCTGCTGTGACAGACGATTTTGCCGTGGTGATGTTGATTGCGCTTCCGCAAGGTCAGCAACAAATCCAACAGCAACGCAGGCAAGGCAAGCAACCCTGAATGATTTCATTTTATTCCCCAAACCATGAACCGGTCAAAACCTTCAAACAAATATAGGTCTTGTTTACCATTTCACCACAGGGTTTTCAAATTGTCAGGTTTTCCCGGCAAAAACCTGCGCCCTTAACGAAAAATCAGGTTTATCCCCAGAGATCTGGCTGTATGATCCGCGTCAATCACGTTAATCGCTGTTCCCGGCCATCAAGTCGTGTAGTTTCAGCCAAACCAATACAGATTCGTATAAGAGGAAATGCTTCATGGCAGGTTCAGTCAACAAAGTCATTCTGATCGGCAACCTGGGCGCCGATCCGGAAGTGCGCAGCTTTTCAAACGGGAACAAAGTCTGCAATATTCGAATTGCAACCTCTGAGACCTGGAAAGATCGTAACACCGGCGAACGCCGCGAAAAAACAGAATGGCATTCTGTTGCGATCTTCTCAGAAGGGCTTGTGCGCGTTGCAGAGCAATACCTGCGCAAAGGGTCCAAAGTTTACATCGAAGGCGCCTTGCAGACCCGTAAATGGCAGGATCAGTCTGGCAATGACCGTTATTCCACAGAAGTTGTTCTGCAAGGCTTTGGGTCAACCCTGACCATGCTGGATGGCCGGAATGAAGGCGGCGGCCAAGGTGGCGGCGGTGGTTATGGCGGCGGCAACCAAGGTGGATATGGCGGCGGCGGTGGCGGCGCATATGGCGGTGACAACTACGGTGGCGGCAACCAAGGCGGTAATAATCAAGGTGGCGGACGCCCGGCCCCGGCATCAGATCTGGATGATGAAATCCCGTTTTGATCCTCATTTTGGTCTATGATCGATACAGAAAGGCGCTGCAGATTGGCAGCGCCTTTTCTTATTCAACAGGCTGCCAGAGCTTCCTCAAGGACAGTCTTGACGATACTTCGATCCACATCAGCCGTCACGAATGCGTCGCCAATGCTACGCGCCATGATGAAACGAAGCTGTCCTTCGACCACTTTTTTATCCTGTCCCATCAGCGTAATTAGGGCTTCTGCATCAGGCAAATCGCCGGGGATATCGGCAAGATCCACTTTCATCCCCATATCCCGCAGATGGGCACGCACGCGTGACGGTGCCTCCTGCGAACACAGGCCAAGACGGGCTGAGGTTTCAAATGCCAGCGCGCAGCCAATCGCAACACCTTCCCCATGCAACAAACGATCCGAATATCCAGTCGCGGCTTCAAGCGCATGACAGAACGTATGACCCAGGTTCAAAAGCGCGCGATCCCCCTGTTCAGTTTCGTCCCGCACAACAATGTCTGCTTTCATCTGACAGGACCAACGGACCGCTTCGATCCGCAGAGCTTCATCCCCGGCCGCAAGCGCTGGCCCGTTTGTTTCCAGCCATTCAAAGAAAGTTTCATCGCCCAGCATGCCGTATTTCACAACTTCGCCGTAACCCGCCAAAAAATCACGTGATGTCAGGGTGCCCAACACACCAACATCAGCCAGAACCAGCGAAGGCTGATGAAACGCCCCAATCAAGTTTTTCCCCTGTGGTGCATTGATGCCGGTTTTGCCACCTACAGAACTGTCGACCTGCGCCAAAAGTGACGTCGGAATCTGTACAAAACGCACACCACGTCGCAAAATCGACGCTGCAAAACCAGTCAAATCACCAATAACACCACCGCCAAATGCTATGACAATATCGCCGCGTTCCACCTGCTGATCCAGCAACCAGTCAACCGTGCGCGTCAAATGTGGCCAGGATTTGGTGGCTTCACCCGCTGGCAAAGTCAACGCCTGCATGGCAATACCTTCCACCTCAAGCCCGGCACGCAGCGCATCAAGATGTAATGCAGCCACATTTTCATCCGTGACCACAACCACACGTTTGCGTTTCAGCAGTGGTGCAATTTCCGCACCCGCACGCGCGATCAATCCCGCCCCAATGCGAATGTCATAAGCCCGATCGCCAAGTTCAACACGCAGGGTTTTAACCATTTTCATTTTCCTGTTTATGTCCAAGTACATCTGAGCGTTTCTTAAGGTTTAAAATCACCCGTTCAGCCATATCTGAAATACTGTAATTTTCGTGACTCTCTACAGCAAGATCTGCCTGCTGATAATGCGGCACCCGTGCCTGCCAAAGTTCGGTCAGCGTGGCTTTCGGATCTGCTGTGCGCAACAACGGGCGGGTGTCCTTATGACGAACGCGAGACCAGAGAAGTTCCAGATCCGCATTCAGCCAGACGGATACGCCTTTTTCAGAGATCACATCACGATTGCGCGGCGATAGAAACGCCCCACCACCCGTCGACAAGATACAGGGTGCTTCTTCCAGCAGTCGCGTAATCACTTCGGTTTCGCGATCTCGAAAGAAACCTTCGCCATCCCTTTCAAAAATTTCGGAAATTTCCATCTGGGCAGCGCGCACAATTTCTTCGTCGCTGTCCAGAAATGGCACATCTAATTCTTCAGCAACAGCACGTCCGATGGCCGTTTTACCGGCCCCCATCATCCCCACCATTACCACTGTTTTTCTGAGGCTGAGCGCCATTCCGGCCATTCCCCGCTTAAAATCACCAATCCTGACACTGAATGACGTGAATTTCCGCAAAAGGCCATATATAAGTTTCATAACAGATCGTCTGAAGACGGCTATATTTGACCCCACCGGAGGCACACCATGGCAGCGCGCTTGATAAAGTTCATCTTATTCCTTGTTATTATTGGTCTTATTGGTCTTCTGGGCTTTGCTTACCTTGGCGATCTACGCCCCGAGCAATCAGATGTTCAGGAAACTGTGATACTGGAAGCCAATTGAAATGAAGAATCCTCGCCAGGCAGCCCCTGATGAAAATCACAGGACTCTGAAGAAATTGCTGCATCTGGTTGTCTGTTCACTGGGAACTGCCTGTGCGGCAACGGCAGGTTTTGGCCAGGCGACCACACAGCAGGATGCACCAATTTCAGCGATCGACTGGCTATCGGAAACTTTGGCGGATCCACAGGAATTCACTCTGGATGAGCCCAGAACATCCACAGGTGCTGCCGTTGAAAGTATTTCAGTTCAAAGCCTTGATGCCCCCAATCCCGACGCCGCGGGTTTGCTGCCCGCCTCTGTCACTGGATTTCCAGCGGCACTTTGGGGCCGGGCCGCAAGTGCGGATGTTATTCAACAGATTTATGAAAGCCCCAGAACGACAATCCCCGCCCTCGCGTCCCTGCGCCGGGAAATTCTATTGGCCGAAACGCGTCCCCCAGAAAATGGGGATGGCGCACTTCTTTTGGCACGTATCGATAAATTGCTGGATTTGGGTTTACTCGAAGATGCCCATGAATTGATGGAAGCAATGGATGTCACCAGTTCTGAAATCTTCCGGCGTAAATTTGATGTTGCTTTGCTTCTTGGTCATGAAACCGATGCCTGCAACGATATCCGGTCTTCCGGCGGGATTGCGTTAACTTACCAAGTGCGTGTGTTCTGTCTGGCCAGGAACGGCGACTGGAACGCGGCGGTTCTGACATTAAACAGTGCCGATGTGCTGGGTGAACTGGATCCGGGTGAATACGATCTTATTGCGCGTTTTCTGGATCCTGAAATGTTTGAAGGTGACCCGGATCTTCCTATTCCATCCCATCCTTCCCCCCTGGTTTTTCGCATGTTCGAAGCAATTGGTGAACCGATCCCCACACGTCTGTTGCCGCGTGCATTTTCCCATGCGGATCTGCGCGGCATCACGGGTTGGAAACCCCGTATCGAAGCGGCCGAACGGCTCGCACGTATTGGCGCGATTGCCGATAATCGCCTGCTCGGCATTTATACAGAACGTCAGGCCGCCGCATCGGGCGGGGTCTGGGATCGTGTGAAAATTGTGCAGGCCTTTCACGCGGCATTGCAAGCGTCCAATCAGGCCCACGTCGAAGAACAGTTGCCGCAACTTTGGACGATGATGCAGGAAACGGGCATGCAACGCCCGCTGTCTGCAATTTTTGCGCCTGCTCTTGCGGAAATGCTTCAGCCCACTGACGAAACCAGTGCATTGTCAGACAGGTCCCGTGATCTAATCTGGCGTATCAGCCTTCTGTCCGGTGGATACGAATCCCTTTTGCCGGACTACACCCCAACAGATCAATCCGGACTGTTCCTCAAATCCCTCACCCAAGGACTGCCTGAAAACGCAGATCCTGCAAATGCCCGCAGCCTTGCAATTCAGGATGGCTTTGATGGCAGTCCCCCGTCCCCGGCGGACCAGGCTTTCTTGGATCAGGGCCGGATTGGCGAATTGTTGTTGATCGCACTGGCCCGTTTTCAGGCAGGCACGGAAGGCGATTTATCCCAGATTACATCCGGTCTGCGCCTGTTGCGTAGCCTTGGTCGTGAAGACACGGCCCGCCAGGCGGCTTTGCAATTTTTACTAATGTCTCAGCCCGGAGCGGTTCGTTAATGCACCCCTGGATCAATGCATTTCTTGAAGCGCAGTCTGCAGAACTAAACGCAGCGCAAAACACGTTAGAAGCCTACAGTCGTGATCTGTCAGATTTCCTGACATGGATGGCAGATCAAAGCTGTGACATCGACAGCTGTGATCGGGATGACATCGAAAATTATCTGATCGATATCGATACTCGAGGCTTGTCCAAAGCCACCCGTGCCCGCCGATTATCGGCGATCAAACAACTCTACCGGTTTGCTTTTGAAGAGGGCCTGCGCGCGGACCATCCTGCCCTGAAGATCCGAGGACCCGGGCGCAGCAAACGCCTGCCCCATGTTATGACCGAAGAAGATGTCAGTCGGTTGATTGAAATATCTGAGGATTTCGGACGCAATCCAACCGAAAAACTGCGCAATGCCTGCCTGATTGAATTGCTCTACGCCACAGGCATGCGGGTTACCGAACTGGTTTCACTTCCTTTGACAGCGGCGCGCGGAAATCCCAAGATGTTACTGGTCACCGGTAAGGGCGACAAAGAACGCATGGTTCCGCTTTCGCCGCCTGCCCGGATAAAACTGGCCTCTTGGTTGACACATGCGGATACGCTGAACGACCTTGCCCGTAAGAACGGAAAGCCTCAGGCCAGATTTTTGTTTCCGTCACGCAACCGACAAAGCCACATTACCCGCCAAGCCTTTTTCATTCTGATCAAATCTATGGCGCGCAGTGCGGGGATCAACCCCAATGAAGTCACACCGCATAAACTGCGCCATGCCTTTGCGACGCATCTTTTGGCCAATGGCGCCGATCTTCGGGCCATTCAGGTTTTGCTCGGACATGCCAATCTGTCGACCACAGAAATATACACCCATGTTCTGGATGCACGGCTTCAGGAATTGGTTCTGCAACATCACCCACTGGAAAATGACGACTGAGCCGTTACATTAGCGGGACTCACCCACTTCCAATACGCACGACAACAGAGAGCACAATGGACAGCACCTTTACATTCGATCAGGCCTTCTGGTTCAGCTGCGCAGCCATTGCGCTGCTTTTGCTGTGTTCTGCATTCTTCTCAGGTTCGGAAACCGCACTGACGGCGGCATCACGTGGAAAGCTGCGCGCGCGCGCGGACCGGGGCGAACATGGCGCGGCCACAGCCCTGAAGGTAACCGAAGACACTGAACGTCTGATTGGTGCGGTTTTGCTGGGCAATAATCTTGTGAACATTCTGGCCGCGTCTCTTGCCACCGCATTGTTCACCCGTATGTTTGGAGAAAGCGGCATCGCATTGGCGACACTGGTGATGACATTGCTGGTCCTGGTCTTTGCTGAAGTTCTGCCCAAAACCTGGGCCATCACCCAACCCGAAGCAGCATCTGCACGTGTTTCACCGGTTATTTCGATAATTGTGCTGGTTCTGACCCCCTTCGTTATGATGGTGCGCCTGATTGTCCGTATGATTTTACGCCTGTTTGGTCATACAGATTCAGATGGGCAGATGCTTGCGGTGCGAGAAGAAATTGCCGGGGCGATCAGTCTTGGCCATTCGGAAGGAACCGTCGAAAAAGAAGATCGGGATCGCATCCTTGGCGCATTGGATCTGGGGGATCGTGCCGTGGAAGAAATCATGTTGCACAGGTCCAAAATTGAAATGATCGATGCAGATCAGGATCCTGGTGCCATTCTGACACAATGCCTTGAAAGCAATCATACCCGCCTGCCCGTCTTTCGGGGGGAACAAGAAAACATCGTTGGTGTCCTGCACGCCAAGAACCTTTTGCGTGCAATCAATAAACTGCGTGACGGCGATGCCCTGAAAGAAGGCGCAATGGCCGGGTTTAACCTGATGGATGTGGTCCAAGAACCTTATTTTGTGCCTGAAACCACCACACTCGACGATCAAATGCGCCAATTCCTGCGCCGCCACACGCATTTTGCCCTTGTGGTTGACGAATATGGTGCGTTGCAGGGGTTGATCACGCTGGAAGATATCCTTGAGGAAATCGTCGGAGAAATCACAGATGAATTCGATGAAGATGATGAACATATCGTACGCCGTGCCGAAAACGGTGACTATATTGTGGATGGATCCACAACGATCCGCGATCTCAACCGTGCAGCCGAATGGAACCTGCCGGACGAAGAAGCCAATACAATTGCTGGACTTGTTATTCACGAAGCACAAATGATCCCCGTAACTGGTCAGGTGTTTTCATTTCATGGTTTCCGTTTTGAGATCGCAGCACGTCAGGCAAATCGCATCACAGAATTAAAGATCCGTCGCCTCGCCTGATCCTGTTTCCCCGAAAACACTGCAGGTCAAAGTGATTTATTAACCATTCTTGGGTTCACTGTCAGGGTGCGCAAACTGATCTTAGATACCCTGCGGTTTTTACTGCCTGCATTGATCCCGTCCTGGCGTTTTTTCAAAACGGTGCAACCCTCGCCCCGGATTGAATGGCGGTGTCCGGATCACGATCTGACATGGCAGATATTTCGACCGCGGCCAGATAAGCTGACCGCGCGTTGTTACATGCAGCGGATATTCTGGAATCCGATCTGGAATGAAACACTATTCATGGTCAGTTGTGCCGAACGCCTGACAGCCAATTTACCCGATCGCAGTGAAGCCGAAATACTGGAACGCCTGCGTTTCGATCTACCAGCCCACCTTCGTCAACAGCCCCTTCAGTTTCGCCTAAGGTTTACATTTCGTCTCAAAGGAACGTTGGTCGATGAAATCACCTATACCTCTGCCAAATTCCCTGGCCAAAGCAACCAGGTGAACCATGGGATTTGAAACAGCCCTTCGCGCCAGTGAATTTCTGCTAGGCTGGGTCATTCTTCAAAGCAGCCTAGAACATGTGTCCCTACTTCAAAGACCGATTTTTTTATTTGTAATCCGCGCGCTATGTGCATGCATTTTGGTATCCGGTCACGCAACGGACTTCGCCTTGGTTGCGTTGTTTGTAACCTCTCTGATCATATTGCACCGCTTTCAGGGGCCATATAATGGAGGGGCGGACAAAATGGGTTTGTTGATCCTGACCTGTCTGACCCTTGCACAGATTTCGCCCCACCCGTTCTTCGCAGAACTGGCCCTTGCATATCTCGCAATACAACTGATTTTGTCCTATTTTGTGTCAGGTCAGATCAAGATCTTAAACCCAGACTGGCGGTCTGGTCAGGCGCTGGCGGATGTTTTTGCATTTTCAGCATACCCCGTCAGCGAAAATCTGCGCGCCCTTGCCAAACATCCAAAGGTAATGTTCGGCGCATCCTGGGCCGTTATGATATTTGAATTAATCTTCCCGCTTAGCTTTCTACACTCTGCTGCATTGACCCTGGCATTTTTCATTGCCGCGCTATTTCATCTGACAAATGCCTGTGTCTTTGGACTTAACCGTTTTTTCTGGACATGGCTTGCGGCTTATCCTTCGATCCTGTGGTTACAGCAGCGGTTGATTGGTATCTGATCGATATATCATACCTCACGGAAAACTGTTGCTTGCACCTGGTCTCATCGCCTGTCACAAATCGGAAAAAGACAAAGGATATTCCGATGGTTTCCCCCCTTAATCCCCGCATGGCTGCCACGTTTTTACCGCCGGTGATGGAAGCACGTCGTTGGTTGGAAGGTGTTGAATTTCCTGCAGACCGCCCCCTAATTAATGTCAGCCAAGCAGCACCGGTTGCGCCACCACCTTTGGCTTTGCGCCAGGCTATCGCGGATGCTGCCCTGAACATGGACGAAGCGCATCTATACGGCCCAGTTTTGGGCAATGATAACCTGCGCGACGAAATCGCCCTGCGCTGGTCACAATCGTACAAAACAACAATTAAGCGGGATCAGGTTGCCATCACATCCGGATGCAATCAGGCCTTTGCTGCAACACTGGCAACAATCGCCGGTGACGCAGATGAAGTTATCCTTCCAACCCCCTGGTATTTCAATCATAAAATGTGGTGTGATATGCAAGGCGTCCGCGCTGTACCACTTGCAACCGGTGATGATCTTCTGCCCGATCCAGCACGGGCTGAAGCCCTGATTACGGATCGCACCAAGGCAATTGCACTGGTTTCCCCCAACAATCCTGGTGGCGTTGAATATCCGGCTGAACTGCTTCAGGCGTTTTACGATTTATGTTCCAGAAAAGGCATCACTCTGATGCTGGACGAAACTTATCGCGATTTTGACAGTCGTTGTGATGGTGTGTCGTCCGCTGCACATTCCTTGTTTGACAATCCCGACTGGGATCAGACCCTTATACATCTGTATTCTTTTTCAAAGGCATTCCGCCTGACCGGTCATCGCGTGGGGGCGTTTATCGCATCTAAATCCCGCCTGACCGAGGCCGAGAAATTTCTTGATACAGTTGCGATCTGCCCCAATCAGCTTGGCCAAATCGCGGCCCTTTGGGGATTACAGAACCTGACAGATTGGGTGCTTGGTGAACGCCTTGAAATACTTGATCGTGCAAAAGCCATCCGCGAAGGTTTTCCAAAGTTGCCTGACTGGAAATTATTGGGATGTGGCGCCTATTTCGCTTGGGTTGAACATCCGTTTGATCTGCGATCGGATCAACTGGCACAGCAACTGGTCCGCGATGCAGGCCTGTTGATTCTGCCAGGTACGATGTTCACCCCCGAAGGTGACAACGCAGGTGCAAAACAACTGCGGATCGCCTTTGCAAATATCGACAGATCCGGCATATCGGACATGTTTGAACGGTTGAAAAACGTCTCTTAAGTCAGGCACAGGCAAGGGCATGCGCGCATGGGCTTGCCCCTTGCTTCGCAAGCGTCTAACAACGCAGCAACACATTCAGGGAGAGCCAGATGGCCAGCGCAAATTCAGGTCCGATTACAAAGTTCTTTGTCTGGGCGATTATCGCCATGCTTATCGTAGGTCTAGGCGGTTTCGGCCTGTCAAACTTTGGCGGATCATCCCAAGCAGTTGTAACGGCCGGTACACGCAGCGTGACCGTACAGGAATACTACAACGCCGTTCGTCAGGAACTGAATCAGTTTGCAGCTGCGACCCAACAACCTGCAACCCTGTCTTCTGCCAATGAAATCTTTCAGCAGGCTTATGGTCAGACATTGGATCAGCGCGTTCTGGAACGCCTTACACTTGAAGCAGCCCTAGACAACGAAGCCGCAAATATGGGCATTTCTGTTGGTGACATCCAAGTACGTGATCAGCTCATTGCAACCGCCGCATTCCAAGGGATCAGCGGATCTTTCGACGAAGATGCCTATAAAGAAACCCTGTCTCGCAACAACCTGAACACACGCGATTACGAAGCAAGCCTACGTGATCAGATCGCTCGCACTCTGGTTCAGGCTGCGATGGTATCTGGTATTTCAGTCAATGACACACAGGTAGATGCGATGCTTGGTTTTGCGGCCCAACGGCGTGACGTATCCTGGTTTCGCCTGAACGCAGATGATTTGCCAGCCCCCCTGCCGACACCGGATGAATCTGATCTGATTGCCTATCACGAAGCCAATGCCGAAGCTGATTTCACGACCCCACGCACCAAAAATATCACATTTATCCAGCTGACACCTGCCATGCTGCTGGACAGCGTAGAAGTTGATGAAGACACTTTACGTGCCCTATATGAAGAACGTTCATCTGAATTTGTTGTGCCAGAACGCCGGCTTGTTGAGCGTCTGACTTTTAGCAATGAAGAAGAAGCCCAGACTGCTTCAGAACGTGTGACATCTGGTGAAATCACCTTTGACGCATTGGTCGAAGAACGTGGCCTTGACTTGGCTGATCTTGATCTCGGTGATGTTGCAGAAACCGAATTGGAAACTGAAACGGCAGCTGCTGTGTTTGCCCTAGAAGGCCCGGCTGTCACCGGCGTACTGCCGGGGAAATTTGGCCCGGCGCTGTTTCGCATGAATGGTATCCTTCAGGGACGCGTCACAAGCTTTGAAGACGCCCGCGCATTGCTGCAACAGGACATCGTTGCTGACCGTGCGCGCCGTCGGATCGAAGACGAAGCAACGCATATTGATGACCTTCTTGCTGGTGGTGCCACACTAGAAGAAGTCGCCGCTGAAACCGATATGGAAGCCGGAACCATTTCCTGGGCCGATGGGAATGGCGACGGCATCGCTGCCTACGTGGGCTTTCGTGATGCAGCGCAGGCTGTAACGGAAGATGACTTTCCCGAAGTCGTAAATCTCGAAGACGGTGGCATTGTTGCCCTGCGCCTAGACGGATTCACCGATCCCTATGTTCTGCCACTTGAAGACGTACGCGAAAAAGTCATCAACGGTTGGCAAGCCCACGAAACCGATAACCAACTGGCAGAAGTGGCTAACACCCTGTCCGCACAACTGGCGCTTGGTGTCTCTCCCGAAGATCTTGGACTGGAACTGATGCGTGAAGAAAACCTGACACGGGGTGCATATCTTGACGGCACACCCGCAGACATGGTTGCCAGCGTATTTGAAATGGATGCTGGTTCGTTTGAAACGCTGACTGAATTTGGATCCACATTCCTTGTGCAACTGAATGAAATCAAGGACCCTGATTTGACAGATGCAAATACCATCGCGATGAAAGACGCTATCCGTACAGGTTTATCCCAAGGAATTTCACAGGATGCATATTCTGCATGGGCAATTGATCGTCTGAACGCTGCTGGCACAACCCGTGATCAAGCTGCAATCACTGGCCTTCTGACACAAATTCCTTAATAGAAAACGAACGACAGACAGTCCGGATCTGCCGGACTGTGCCCTCCTCAATAACAAGGACCTGAGAAATGCGCCTCACCCCTGATTTTGCCACCTTCGAAAAAGCCTGGAACGAGGGAAAAAATCAGGTGGTTTGGACACGCTTGGCGGCAGATCTTGACACCCCTGTCAGCGTGATGATCAAGCTTGCCGGGGCGCGTACTGACAGTTTTATGCTGGAAAGTGTCACCGGTGGTGAAGTGCGCGGACGATATTCTATCATCGGGATGAAACCAGATCTGATCTGGAAATCACATGGTAAAACAGCAAGTATCAATCGCCAGGCCCGATACGATGCGGATGGGTTTATCCAAGAACCGGCAGCCCCCCTTGACAGCCTAAGGGCGCTGATTGCCGAAAGCCGCATTGAAATGCCCGATAACCTGCCCGCCGCTGCGGCTGGCCTGTTTGGCTTTCTAGGCTACGATATGATCCGCCATGTCGAACATCTGCCCAACGTCAATCCGGATCCCCTTGGGCTGCCCGACGCCATGATGATGCGTCCATCCGTTGTCGCCGTTCTTGATGGTGTGAAGGGGGATGTCATTGTCGTATCGCCTGCATGGCATGCCTCTGGCATGTCCGCCAAGGCCGCTTATGCCCAGGCTGCGGAACGTGTAATGGATGCAGTCCGCGATCTGGAACGGCCTGCGTCTGGCGAAACCCGAGACCTTGATGGGTCTGCAAATCTTGGTCCATTAACATCCAATTTTACCCATGCAGGTTATCTACAGGCTGTCGAAAAAGCGAAAGACTACATAAAAGCAGGTGACATTTTTCAGGTCGTACCAGCACAACGCTGGACACAGGATTTCCCCCTGCCACCTTTTGCCCTTTATCGCAGCCTGCGTCGGACAAACCCATCCCCCTTTATGTTCTATTTCAATTTCGGCGGTTTCCAGGTGATCGGTGCTAGCCCCGAAATTCTAGTACGTGTCTTTGGTAATGAAATCACAATTCGTCCAATCGCGGGCACCCGTCCCCGCGGCGCGACCCCTGAAGAAGATCGCGCACTCGAAGCCGATTTGCTGGCCGACAAAAAAGAACTGGCAGAACATCTGATGCTGCTTGACCTGGGACGCAACGATGTTGGTCGCGTTGCAAAGGTTGGCACCGTCCGGCCAACAGAAGAATTCATCATCGAGCGCTATTCGCATGTGATGCATATCGTCTCCAATGTCGTTGGTGAATTACGCGAAGATCAAGATGCCCTCTCTGCCTTCTTTGCGGGAATGCCTGCTGGCACAGTTTCCGGCGCACCAAAGGTCCGCGCAATGGAAATCATCGATGAACTGGAACCCGAAAAACGTGGTGTCTATGGCGGTGGATGCGGATATTTTGCAGCAAATGGAGATATGGATATGTGTATTGCCCTGCGTACAGCTGTTGTAAAAGATGAAAAGCTATACATTCAGGCGGGCGGCGGCGTTGTTTATGACAGTGATCCCGAAGCCGAATACCAGGAAACAGTTAACAAATCAAAAGCCATTCGCATGGCCGCAGAGGAAGCAGGCCGTTTCACAGCCAACCGCAATTACTGAATGCGTCTTGGAGGCAAAGTTTCATGAAAATAGGGCTATAACAACAACCACGATGGTCGCCATTCACATCTATAGGCACCGCTCACCTTGGCTGAAAAGTCCTTTAATTTCAAAATCTTACAATCCATTCAGCTACACTATCTGTACCTGTATCCTCGATGTATTTATAATGCTCCTTCGTGATTTCCACACGTAGATGGATAGTTTTGCTCTCGGTTGTGATCTTGTGTTTGCGTGTTCTCACAACAGATATGCCGCTCTGACGCATCCCAGCCGATCTCTTTCAAATCGTCCGTCATTCGTGACCTGCCCCTCTCGGGACATTTCTTGCAGAAATACCCTGACGCGCAGTGCACAGCTGCCCTAGCTGAGCCGGGATTATTCCTTGATATGGGCTAGAACAACCAGTCCTTGCTTTGCCTCAGGCTGGCAGAGCGGCTACGGCACACCCGCAAGCCACGTGCGTCTAACACATTACACATGTGTTGCGTGCAAAAGGCATCACGGCGTTCTCTTTGCGGATCATGCAACGGCGATCCTCCTCTCGAGCGATGCGATGCCGGACGCCCCCATCACCCCTCGGCAGAATGCGTCGCATGCGCCTGTCGGTCGACGGCATTCAGCTCTTGTGAAAAAAATCAATTTCCACCCACTGGCTGGCAGGGATATTCACACCCCAAGAAGCGCCAACTGGCGGATCTTAGCGAAGCTCTTTGACTTCGCTGCCCTTGTTCTCGAACTTTTTGACCTTGCCCGAAATAATATTGGCCAAGCCTTCAATCACCTGCCGTTTCCATGTGCTCACTTGTGTTGGGTGAAGCTGCCCTTGGCTACGTCTCCTGCACCGGTTTGTCACCATGCAGCGCCTCAAGGGCTACAGTCGCTTTAAACTTTTCTGAAAAGTTCCGTCACTTCGTCATTCTCCCACCCATTCATTCGGCTTGGATAAACCTTAGCGCACGGTCCAAGTTTACAGGAGCACTTCAGTCCTTCTGGTCCGACCACTTTAGCCTATGGTTGCAGATTCCATCCTACTTAATTCAGGTGGTTTGGTTATATTTCTATGGCGTTTCCATCATCAGCCTACCGACTCCGCCCATCATCTCGTCCCTCCAGGGTATATGCACACGGCCAACAAGCACGCCAAGGTTGAATTCATTAACCCTTCACACATCTATTTAGTGATTTTGTATCAAATATGCTGCTATTGAAGGATATCACCCTGTATTCAATGCAGATCTCGTTGCATGCATGGGCCTTACAGTGCATTTTATTGCCTTAGGTCCGTCAGTACCAAGGTAGAGTAGCCATGAACAAAATTTTACAGATAGTCGCGATTTCAGCGTTGAGTGCAACGACAGCATTGGCAGGGAGCCCTGAAAATGTACGCGTTGATCCTGAAGTGTCCCGCTTTGATCCCGTCACACAGCTAGAGCCCAGCTGTGTAGCTTACATCCCAAACGTTGTTCTCTGGGATCACGGTACCAGCCGGTTCATTTCCGGTATCCAGCAACTTACAAACTTGGATCGCCGCACTGCGGGTTCCATCGCACGTCGCTATTGCCGTGCAGTACGTTTAAACCAACCTGATCCAATCAGTGATCTTCGCGAAGACATTCAGCAGTTCATGTGATTGAACCACTGTGAAACGTATTCTGAAATGCCGAAGCCCTGTGCTTCGGCATTTTTTTGTGTACAACTTTCAACTGGGCGTCAGACTTCTGCCCCATATAACCAGTCATATCTACGGTAAAGAATTTCTGGAAGGAAACGCCCGGCAAGTCCTGCTGCGGCAAAAGAGAAGCTTCTTTTCGCACCGGAAGGCGTGTGAAACAGCTGTAGATTTTGTGCGGAAACCTCTTGCACCTTTGTAGCCCGCTCAATTCGATCGTTGAAATAAGTGCTACATGCGGCAGCGACAGCATCCCCGGATGATCCGATATTGCGCAGGGCCCGTGTCAGAACCACCGCGTCTTCAAATGCGGCAACGGCACCCTGCGCCATTGAGGGCAGCATCGGATGCGCCGCATCCCCCAGCAAAACCACGCGCCCATCTGACCAGCGCGCCAACGGAGCACGCCCAAACAAAGGCCAGCGGAACATATCGCCGGCCTCGTTAATGATCCGAGAGATCACAGGAGACCAGTTGCCAAAATCCTGCAGAGCCTGGGCCTGAGTACCGGCTTGCCGCCAACCATCCTGTCCAGGTTGATCGTCATGCAAAGGGTTGGGCGTTTCCACAATCCCAACAAAATTAATAAGCTGACCTTTGCGCATACGGGTTGTGACAGCATGTTTGCCCTCGCCAGCCCAGATGCAGCCTGTTGGCGGCGGTATTAGATCCCCCAGTCGTTCTGCAGGAACAACCGCACGCCAGGCCGTGTTACCGGTGTAAACCGGGTTATCACCACCAAACATCTGACTTCTAATACGTGAACGTACGCCATCAGCACCGATCAGCAGATCCGCTTGCAGTTCAGTTCCATCGGACAAAATAACAGTTACCGCATGATCATTCTGGCGATAGGCCTGAACACGTGCACCCGTTGTCAACACACCAGGCGCAACAACCTCCAAGCGGGCACGCAAAGCCTCGATCAGGTCCGGCCGGAAAACCTGTAAATGGCGATCTCCCCACCGTTTTGTGGCAACATCCTTCATCGGAAGATAGAAAACCTGTCGACCGCTGTTCCCCATGCGCATCTCGATGGCATCCGGTTCAAACACCGCAGGTTCAAGACCAGACATCACGCCAAGATTTTGCAAGATCTTGGTGCCATTAGACGAAATCTGAACGCCTGCCCCGACCTCTCCTATCTCAGGTGCCTGTTCCAGAACCCGCACCTCATGCCCATCAAGCGACAGGGAAATCGCCGTACACAATCCGCCAATTCCGCCACCTGCAATGATAATTTTCATCCGCCTCACCCCTGTTGGTGTTTTGCCGTGCTTTGTTGCGCAAAGTGAGATTCCAACGTCATCGAACTGTAAATACGACGAAATGCAGCAGGCACCGGAAACCTTACCTGGCGATGATCAGTTCCGCCATCAATCCCCCAAAGTTCGGACTTTCCCCTAGGCGCAGGCTACCCCCATGCGTGCGCGCAATATCAAACGCAATTGCCAGCCCCAACCCTGTTCCGACGCTGTCCTTATTCTGATTGCGGGATTCTTCCAGACGCACGAAGGGTTTGACAGCATCAGCCCGTTTCTCGGGCGCAATCCCTGGCCCGTTGTCTTCGACACGGAATACGAAACTACGTTCCAGCATCAGAACCGACACCTGAACCTGCGTCCCATAACGCAACCCATTGGAAATTAAATTGTCCAACGCACGGATCATCGCCTGTTCCCGCATTTTCACCACGCCAGGAAGAGTGCGCTTTGGCATGTCTAGAAAATGCAGCGTCCCATCATGCCCCCGGACCTTTTCGACACAGGACCGGGCCAGCGCGACAGGATCGACGTTTGACAGGGTATCATCAGCATCCCCGCGGGCGAAATCAAGAAAGCTGTCAATCAGACGTTCCATATCCGTCACATCATCACGCATAGCCCGAGCTTCTTCGTCATCCTCAATCATGGACAAGGAAAGTTTCAACCGGGTCAAGGGCGTACGCAAATCATGGCTGACACCGGACAACATCATCGTACGCTGTTCAATCTGACGTTCAATACGCGATCGCATTGCCAAGAATGCACCCCCCGCAGCTCGAACCTCGGTTGCGCCTGAAGGCGAATAATCCGTCCACTGTCCCTTGCCGAAAGCTTCTGAAGCCGAGGCCAGTTTTTTGATCGGTCTCATCTGATTGCGCATAAAAATATAGGCAACACCTGTCATCAACAGGCTGGTCACAACCATCAACACCAATAACTGATGCGGATTGGGCGCCGAAACGCGTAAGCGAGAAAAGGACATGCGAACCGGACCATGACCTGACTGCACAAGGAATGTCACCTGATGTTTGTCCGTTTTCAGATCAATCAAAGAAATACCTTCAACATTGCTGCGCAACACTTCAATCACGACTTTCGCAGACAAATCGTAAAAGATGTATCCCTCCGTCACTCCCATTGTCCCTGCAGGGTTCTGCCCCCACGTGGCTTCAAACGCAAAGGGCACCTGATAACTGCTTAACAAACGTTCCGCCTGCGCCTGCGTTTCCGCAGCTTCGACACGTTCCATGACCCAGGTCAGTTCGCGCACAACATTGCCGGTCATCTGTCGCGTCACGTCATCATAGTGACGTTGTATAAAGACGATGGACACCACCAGCTGAATGGTCACAATTGGCACAACCAGGATCAGCGCCGCCCGGCCATACAGCGTACGAGGCATGAGGTTTTTAATCCGGGTTCTGAGACCGGGCAAAACCCGGGAAAACAAAGTAGAGATACGCATGACCACAGCTTAACCAACGGCGGGCATGGCGAAAAGACAAAAGCAAAGGCTGCGCATAATGACATTTCCCGATACGCCTGAAACCCATCCAGAAATCGGTGTCCTCACACAATATGAACCTGGGATCGCGATGATCCTGGCGCCAAATGCATCCCCCATGACCTGGTGGGGCACAAACACATGGCTGATCGGCACCGAACGGCTTGCCATTATCGATCCGGGGCCACAGGATACATCGCATTTGAAGGCAATCCTTGCTGGCATCGGTGGTCGCACAGTTGACTATATTCTTGTGACCCACGCCCATGTCGATCACTCGCCCCTTGCAAAGGCTCTCTCTCGTGAAACCGGCGCACCAATACTGGCCTTTGGGCCAGCAGGTGCAGGTCAAGAACCCCATATGAAAGCCCTGGCAGACACGGGACTTGCAGGCGGTGGTGAAGGCGTTGACATAGATTTCGCGCCGGATCGAACCCTGAAAGACGACGATTGCATTGATGTCAGCGGACGTCAACTGCAGGCAATCCATACCCCAGGGCATATGTCGAACCATCTGTGTTTCGCATGGGACACCCCGGGTAAGACCCCTGCCCTGTTTTCCGGCGATCATGTGATGGGATGGGCCAGCTCCCTGGTTTCGCCACCGGATGGGGATCTGACCGCATTCATGTCCTCCTGCCAAAAACTGGCGCGTCGAAAAGATCGCATCTATTATCCGGGGCACGGCGCCCCTATCGCAGATCCCGCTGCACGGCTGGCTTGGTTGATCAGCCACCGTCAGTCCCGCGAATCTCAGATCACTGAGTTGTTGCAAGAAGGTTCACAAAGCGCACATTCGCTTACCTCACGAATCTATACGGATGTGAATCCGGCTCTATTGCCCGCTGCAGAACGCAATGTACTGGCCCATCTCATCGATTTATCGCAACGCAATATCGCCGCCCCTTTAGGAAAGCTCTCTGCAGATGTAAGATTTGAACTATGTTAATACCAAATACGGTAGCAAAAAACCTAAGTTAAAAAAAAACTGCAAAAACTGCAAAAATCCACTGGACGCCATGATTCACCACCGCTATATCACCCACATATTCCGGCGTAGCTCAGCGGTAGAGCAGTTGACTGTTAATCAATTTGTCGTAGGTTCGATCCCTACCGCCGGAGCCAAACACCTCTTAAGTGCTTGATATAAAGCACAATTGCATAACAGGTTCGATGAGAATCAAACATGCAAGAGGATTTGGTTACACAAGAGGTCACACAAAGAGTGACACCGCACTTGTGATTTTATCCGCCTTAAAGTCAGCCCCCAAATTAAGGGGCAAACATGGCTCAGCACCTGTTTATCAAAAATGGCACGTATTATTTTCGGCGTCGGATCGCGGGTTATCCACATAAAACGCGCCCGCTGATGGTGTCTCTGAGTTGTAAAGACCAATCTCAAGCCCTTTTTCTGCTTCAACAAATCCAGGCGGAATATCAAAAAATGTTGAACAGTTTTATTTTCATACAGCCCCCCTTGCCCGAGAGATTGGTGCGTACATATTTGACCGCTGCCCTGCGCAGCCATGTTCACAATATGCAGCGCAATCTGCGTTCAGCGCGTATGACGGGTCGGATCGGAGAATCCGATCAGGTGCATGCAGACGTCTATCCCGTCGTTTTACAATCCATGCTGGAACACGGGGTGCAAAAGAGTTTCCCTCCGCAAGCTATTGACCCGGACTGGTCGCAAAAACACTTGGAATCCGCCCTGCATATTTATGATCGTGAGCGAAACGCAATTATGTCGTCCGAAGGTCGTGTATCGCTGGAAAAAGATTTCGCAACGGCGACGGGAACGGACGGCTCTGTTCTCAATAATCTCGAACATGAATGCCAGCTCCGCGAAGCGCATATCACTGCTAAGCTTGCTGCATTTGAAGCAGTCAGATCCCCACAAACAGACATGCTGGATGCTTGCCGTGATCAAGCAAAGGATTTGCTACAATGCCAACGGTCAGAAACAGCACAACCAAAACCAGTTTCAACTCTACAGCTCTCTTCCCCGGTCAACATTCCGGAAAAGCCGGGACCAAAATCGATCAAAGTTGTTTCTCCCCCTCCCCCTGCATCAATTGAAAATCTCACCACACAAATGCTGCGTGACATGCATGACGCGGCTCAGAATGCCGGGGCAACCAGTCGCGCCAACTATTCATCCGGTATTGCCGATGTGTATTGGCGCATGGCGAAGACAGACGAATTCAGTGAAGATGTCGCAAAACAGCGGGCGTCTGATTTACGCCTGTTTTCTCTTGTGACAGGCATCGTTGATGTCACGGAAATCAGGCAATTCCACCTGAGCCTGTATCGTGATGCCCTGGGAAAAGTCCCGAAGAATTTTCTGCGGTCAGCCAAGGATGCAGATCTTACGATTTCTGCTGTTATGGCACGGGCAAATCTCAACAGCCCTGCGGCCAATGGCTTGTCTGCGAGCACAATGTCTCGCCACTTCAAATCACTGGAACTGCTCTTGAAACGGGCAAAATCTGAAGGCCACTCCCTGGAGGCGGATCTTGATGTGTCGCTCCTGAAACCCAAGATCAAAGCAAATACACCTGCTCATAAACGGCGCCCGGTGTTCCGACCTGAAGAAGTGAAGCAAGTCTTCACCCATTCCGCCTGGCAAGGTTGCCAAAGCGAAGGCAGGCGCCATGCTCCCGGACAAACCGTGATCAGGGATGCCAAATTCTGGGTGCCTCTCATTCTAGCCTATACAGGGGCGCGTCGCGCGGAAATCGCCGGGCTTTTGGCAGAAGATGTGGCGACAGTTGACGGTATCCCCTGCTTCCACATTCGCGCCAACACATACCGCGGCATTAAGGGCGAAGGCGGAGAAATTGAAAAGAGCCGGATCATCCCTGTTCATCCCCACCTGATTGAACTTGGACTTATCGATCATGCATCATCTCACATCACCTCCCCAACTGGATTACTATGCCCGGACATTCTTCCGAAGAAACGCTTTCAGAATGGCAGACAGGGACAAGTCACCAAAATCGGAGAATCCCTCGATGATTTCTGGCGCAAGTCTTTGCACCTGTCGTTGAATGGAAATCCGCGCAAACTCTGTATGCACAGCCTGCGTCACTACGTGAACCACAGCTTCATCCATAACAGAGATATCCACGAAGTCACCCGCTTTGATATTTTGGGGCATGTCGAAAGCAGTGATGCCGCCCGATCGATCAACACCAGCACATATCGTGATGAAACGGATGTGAAGGAAAAATTCGCAGCCATCGCATCATTGCCGTGCGTCTTTTGATTAGATATTTACAGATCCCCCTTGGGCTGGAAACTTCAGGTTAAGATCTGCATCTGGCGGTAATCCCCTCGTTAAAAATGGGAGGATTACCCGGCGAACGGCAATCGGCGGAAACCGGACCTTTACTGCACCCGCGAAAGGGTAACCCAAGTTTGACAAAAGCGGCCATTCACAGACCGGAAGACCTTGGCATCTTTACCGGGCTCTGCAACAAGGTCAGCAAAGGGCAGTTAGTGACCTTTGCAAAGTCACCCATTCGGCACCTGCCCAGCGTTATCATTGCTTATTTTTACTGCATTGCAGCTTCACAGAAGCGGACATTGGTACATTGCCGCAGCGTTTTGAGGCGCTAAGCTTTGCTATGCGGACCAAGCACCCTTTCGCTGCAGCGGGTCGAGCGTCTGCTTTATTCGAAGATTAGATGGGTGCTTGAACTTCTTTTGGTGATCAACTGCACGGCTTTCCACTGTAGTCACGTAGTTTCCAAATCTGTTTGTCTTTAGATGTCCGGCTGGTAGTATGTCGAAAACACCGGAGGATATGGAAATTGAACGTGCTAGGTCGTATTGCAATATTTAGTCGCATTGCCGTTCTTCCAATCGCTTTGCTTGCGTTGATTGTAAGTGCTCAGATTTCGTCCGCACAACAATCTGAGTTCCTACTAGAGGGCGGGGGAGACTCAGGTGTCACTGATTATTCGCTCCTTATCGCCGTCTCAGGCAATTTGGCTAAAATCGCCGTCAAGGGAAGCGGCTGTCTCGGCGAAATGGACGCTTCTTTCTCGCGTATAGACCGCCTCACTTGGCTCCTTTCCTCAATTGGAGATGGCGATAATTGCGAAATCCTGCTCAAGGAAGATGGCTACGGTCTGATTGAAACAATTCAAGGGCCGGGCTGTTCATACTACCATGGAGCGGTCTGCGGGTTTTCAGGACGCTTCAAGGCACCAACGAGCAACGGGTTGGCACCAATTTTTGACTCTATGGGATGAAGCCTCTGTCAGTCTAAGATGCTGACTTTGAGACTGCGTCGAACACCGGACGTTCGTGTACACTGCAGCATTCGGTACTCTGGGCTGGGAGCCGTCATAGGCAGCTTTGGGCAGAAAGTGTACTTTGCAAAGTCACTTGAAGGTCCTGCTGAGTTGCCTCAACTAAGATGCATCTGTTGCGTTGCATTACGAGACAAAACGCCCAATAGTTCTTCTATTGTAAATTGATTAGCTTTTCCCGGTAACGACTGGCATCAGTTAGCCGCCTCATACGATTTAAGGAACTAAGCATTGATAGATTTTGGAACACCTTCTCAGATAGCATTGCGCCAAGACACTGAACAGTTACTGGAACAAGTGGACTATGAAATTAAAGAATTCAACAAACTTCGTCCATTAAGTAAAGACGTTAGAGATCGGCTTAAGATGGCTTTTTTACCTGATCGAGTTACTTCCAGTTTAAACATGGAAGGTATCGTAGCTACGCGCCGTCAAACGCTTGCTATCATGGATTCTATGACGATCGAAGATTCTTCGTCAAAATCTGAGCAAGAGGTCTTGAACGCATTAAGTGCTGATGAGTTGACCATTGATGCCGCTGAAGGGGGAGAAACGCTCAACGAAGCGTTTATCCGTCAAATTCATTCCAAAATAGAGTGTAATGTTGGAGAGACGCCTGGTCAATATCGGGTCCGAGATGTGAAGATTTCACAAGCGCTCTTCACCCCGCCTTTACATCATGATGTTCCAGTATTGATGCGGGATTTGGTTTCAAGATTTACAAACGATATTACCGCCCATCCAATAGTCAGATCGGCTTGGTTGCACAATCGTTTCACATATATTCACCCTTTTCTCGACGGAAATGGACGAACTGCGCGTTTATTACAAGATTTCACCCTGCTTGAGGGAAAGCTTTTCCCTACAGGTGTCCCATCTTCACTACGCGATGATTATTACGATGCTCTTGCTGAGGCTGATAATAATGACTGGGATAGCTTAGTTGCAATCATAGCCAATCGACAGTTGAGCATTATATCAAAAGCTAGCGGTATTGCGAATGAACGGCGCGAACGTTCTGAATGGATCGCAAAGCTTGCTAAAAAGGCTGATGATAAGAAGCATGGGGCTCAGCATAAACAATATTTGGTTTGGTCTCACAAAATGAACGAGATCCAGGCCGCATTTGAAACAACAGCTCAAGAGCTGAGTTCGGCTTCAGAGGTTCTCTCTGTTCAGCACAGAAATCTACCTGTCTTGGATTTCAAGGCCTGGAAGGCAATGTGTTCAGGTGAACAGATTCGGGAAAATTGGTTCTTCACTCAAATGCTTAGAGTGGATGGAGAGAAAGTATATAGTTTTGTGTTCTACTTTCGGAAACACATACATTTCCCAGCCGACACATTTGTTGAGGATGATCCCTTGATCGGGCTGCGATTTACGGGTGGTGCACCAGCTGAGAAATACGCTTTCAGTCTATTCCAAGACTCAGACATTCGCCTGCGAGAAATCTTGTTTCATGCCGAGGACCTGTATCACTACTATTCTAATGGTAAAAAGAGAATGGGCCGGGCAGAAGAAATTGAAGCATGGGAAGCCGAAAGCGATCTGTCAGTTAGTCAACTAATTGAGCACTTGTATGAAGACTTGTATGAAAATAAAATTGGCGTGTAGCTAGCGATCCCGAACTTCCGCTTCGGGCTGGGAGCGGTCCTTAGACGTAAATTTCACCAAGGTCAGTTTTGGGCCGCCCTTGTATGATTGTTCGAAGTTGTAAAATTTTAGTACTCTCAGAGATGACGAATGCACCCTCAAGATTAAACGCCAAATTGCTCGGGTTGGTTGTCCAACAGCTCACGCAACCTACCTATGGCAGCCTCGTAGCTGGCAAGGCCGACGCCTGCATTGATGGCAATTCGCACCGCGTGACGGGTAGTTGCATTGCGTTCGGCATAATCCTCAGCAGAGCGGATGCGTACGCCTTGAGCCTCTGCTGCCTGGCAAAATGCGCTGGCGCGCCAACCCTCTGGCAGAGTCAACCATAAGAACAGGACATCAGGCCGCCACGTTAGGTCATAGCCCCCCAAGATATTCACAGTTGCCTGGATATAGCGGTTGGTTTCCCCCATAATTTGTTGGGTAAACTCGGGCAACTGTGGATGTGGTAGAAGCTTCGTGAACAGATCGGTCAAAGGTGTCGCTAAGCCAAAGAATGAATACTCAGCTGACCTGCGCAGTTTTGCGGCCGACCCTTCGGGCGTCACCACATATCCCAGGCGCAAAGCTGGTGTAAGCATCTTTGAAATGGAACCGATATACCAGGCGCGTTCAGGCGCAAGCACCCGGTAGGAAACCGCCTGAGCTGTATTCATACGATAGCAGTCATCCTCCAGGATTTCCAAATCCAGACGCCTTGCAACATCAACGATATCGTGCCGACGCGCCTCTGGTGTGAACCGCAAAGTCGGGTTGTGAACCTCTGGCGAGGTACATAGAATTTGTGCTTCATGTTGACGCGCTGCACTTTCCAGGGCTTCGGGAATAATTCCGTCAGCATCCATGGCCACAGGCACGACATCAGCACGTAATAATTCCGCGGCGCGCCTAAACCCCGGATAAGCCAGTTCTTCCACCAGAATAGTGGGTTTGCGTCCCTTAAGAAGTGTTTGTAGCACAAGCAAAATCGCGTTCTGCCCGCCATTGGCCAAAATCACGTCATCTGCGGTAATTGACCCGATTGGCACATCCCTGAGCCAGTGTACCACCGCCTCTCTGGCCGTCAAAGAAGATGCCCGTGTCGGGTAGTGCATCATCCCGGACGCTGGGTTTTGCGCCACCTCTCCGAGTAACCTGCGGATCAAACGTGCCTGGCCAACGTTGGGAAGATGCGGGGAAACCATGTTAACAGCGTAACCGTCCCCAACTGCATTGTGCTCTTGTGAATCGACTTCGGCGGGTTGGTCAAAAAGTGCAGGTGTATCACCCTGGATAGTCGCAACGAATGTGCCCCGCCCAACCACCGCCTTCAGCACACCCGCATCGACAAGTTGGGAATATGCGCGCGCGATGGTGCCTGGAGTCACTCCCAGCTGGTATGCAAGCTCGCGCACTGGCGGCAACTTCTCGTCCACAGCCAACTGCCCTTCCCTTACGGCGCCGCGAAGAGCCTCCGTCAGGACCTTGTATTTCGGGCCGGCTGCTGCGCTTAGGTCGGGTAGCCATATTGTATTCATAACAATCTTTTCCTAGACAGGTACAAAATGGATTTGTATCAATTACCTATAGCGCAATCGCTAAATTGTATCAATACAAATTCGGAGGCCATTCCCATGGCGTTATCAACACACTCGTACAGTCACGACCTTTCTGCCCTATCTGCGCGCTCCACTCTTGCGCCCACGGTACGGTTAATTGTGAAATTCGCGTTTGTGGTCATGACCTGGGATGAAACCTACCGCACCCGACAAGCGCTAAAGCGCCTGACGCCGGATCAATTAGATGACATCGCATTAACCAAGACCCAAGCGACGCAAGAAGCAAAACGCCCCTTCTGGCAACGCTGACAGGTTCCCTGTTCTCTCTGGCCTGCACTCCTCTTCCTGCAGACCAGAGAGACCACCAACTGCCAGGCCTCAAGGCCTGGCCTTTTGGTTGGTACGGTGAACGAGTACTCCCCCTCCCAACGACAAATGGCCGCTTTAGCGAAGCAACAGTTCAATAAAGTAACATTGACCAATGTCGGCTGTGGGCCGATTTTCATCTTTCCCTACTTTCACCTTTCTTCCGCGCGTCAAACTTTTCCCAAACATGCATGCGGCCCTTTTGGCGTGCGTCAGCCAACCAAAGTTTCTTGCGGACGCCTGCGACCTCAAACTTACTGTACTTACCACCAGAGAACTTTGGCCAGTCGATAGCAAGCCCCTGCTTAACCAGCTCCTCAGAGAGATCACGACCATCGGGCAGAAAGCAAATTGCGACGGTACGGCCATATTCGTCTTCATCAGTGATCTCGGCACGTATCTTATGCCCTTTGCACAGACGCACCATGGCCCATTTAGCCTTCTGGCCATGGGGATGATGAAGCTCCGGCGCGTCTATCCCGTACAAGCGCACCTGGATCTTTTGGATCGTAATCGTATCGCCATCTGTAACGTAAGCTGGCCCTTCCAGCACGCGTGGAAGCGTGATGGAATGAGCGGTCGCGGCATCGAAGGCTTCGCCCTTTGGTGGTGCATCAGAAGGCGCCGTTTTGGGTTGCGCAGAAGAAGCCGTCATACTTCGCCCAGCCTTATAGGCTAGCGTTTCTCTAACCGGTTTCCTGTTTGGTCTGGCCTTAGGCCGGTAGGTCGGCTTAAACAGCGCTCTTAAAATAAATTTCAACATGGCCGAACAGTACGAGGCGGTGTCCTTCAGAGCAAACGAATTGAAAAGCACCAGGAGACATCATCACCGATCAGCCAAATATTGCATTTGTTTAAGTGTTTCAGGCTTGTCGCTGAGTTATTGTCAAATCTGGTGTTTGAGGATTGTGGGTCATGCGGCGATCTGGT
>NZ_JBMYXF010000037.1:0-31931 GCF_049608145.1 Halocynthiibacter sp. | reverse complement strand
TTTTCCGGTTTTCCGGTTTTCCGGTTTTCCGGTTTTCCGGTTTTCCGGTGAAAATTCTGATCAGGACGCTTCAGTCAACTCTTATCTTCAGACAACATATTTATTCTGTAGGGGCCTGGTTATTCTGTGGGGGCCTGTGGGGGGCGGCCTCTGAAAATGTCACGAAGAATGCCCGGGGTCAGAATAGACAATGGATTCACGCGCACCCTTGGCTCATCCGCCGTGCCCTGTAACCGGTAGTTAAAGCCAAACAGCCCTTCCCCCCGGCGAGACACCGCAGCCCCGACCCCATTCAGCAGATAGATCGGAGACACAACACCACGCATATCAAGCCCCGAACTGGCCAGGGTATAAATCCCCTCCATCGAAACCCCCAAAGACGCCCCAACTGCGCTGCCCTGCAACAGATTTACATGGCTGGGCGTCAGGATGAATTGCGAACGCACCTTGGCGAAACGAATGCCATCGCCGTTCAATTGCTGCACAAGGCCAACCACCGAAATCGCCCCCAACATATCGGCAAGCGCGGGGGCACCCCGGATTTTCACGTTCTCTGCGGTCAGTTGTCCATCATAATGGCCATCTTCCGCGCGTGGAACCAGGAACAGATCCATTGTGCCATCATACACTTTGGAAAAGACCCCGGCTGATCGTAAAACCGCACCCGTATCATTGCTGCGAAGTCGAACCGATGTGCCCTGCGGCGTTGGCGTCAAACGACCCTGTATTCTGGCGCCGCCATTCACAAGCCCGGTGAAATCCCCGTTCAAAGCAGGCGATGTGTTCAGCGTACCACGCATATTGTGCAGGGCGATGCTATCCGTCACCTGTAGCCGATCCAGCGCCAGTGTGATCGGTGTATTCGCCCCACCGGTGCCCGCACTGCCGCCCTGCCCAAAGGTTGTGCGCCGAATATCAACCCGCCCGCCAGGCACCGAAATTGCGGGGCTCTGCCCGGCGCCACGCGCGGTCAATGTGACCGGCGCATCAAGCCAGCCGCCCACAGTCACCCGTTCAAACCGGGCCTCGTGAAAACTATTATTCTCATGCAATGCAACAGTGCCGCGTGCGTTCAACCCATTGCTTTCCAGCTGCAAACGGTCAATGCGCACGGGTTGCCCAAGGCGACCGGCCACTTCAAGGCTGCCACTTGCATTTGCTGGCTTTGACCAGCCAATTTCAGGGATACGCAGCCCAACACCACGCAGATCAGAACTCAGGCGCATCTGCGGTGCTTCGCCACGGGCCAGGTCAATTTCAAACTGTCCACGCCCTTGCCCCCGCAGGAAACCATCAGGCAAAGCGATGCCAAATTCATCCAGGAACGCTTGGTCCAGCCGCACCTGTCCGCGTACTGAAGACTGCCCAGAATCTTCTTTCACAAGGCTTTGGCGCCAGAGGGCATCAAACCCCGCACCGGATCTGCTATTCTGGTCCGTGCTGACCCGGCCAGATCCGGAAATCTCGAGGTGATCATTGTTGGCAAACACTGTCATCTCGTCGGCCTGCACCCATTTTCCAGGTACGATTTGGTCCGTGCGCATGTCAGATAATGTCGCGCGCGCTTCAAAGGGAACATCTTCCGCCAAAAGGGAACGACGCAATGGCACAGTAATATCCGCAGACACAACAGCGTTGCCTTGCGCTAGATCCGTGGCCAGACCAGCCTTTGTCAGGAACTCAAATGGTTTCTGATCCAGCAGTGATGTCACCGCAGTGATCGCCCCATGTGCCCGCAAATTCACAACAAGATCCGGCGGCTTGAGGTTCACATCTTCGATCACAACCACGGAACCGCCAACATTCAGAGCCCCACCTAAAGGCGGTGTCACCTGTCCCTGCTGAGCCGTCAGAACAAACCGATTTTCGTGCAAAGATGCATAGCCACGCCCATTAGAGATCACCGGCATCTGACGCATAAACCGCACATTCGCTTCGGAAAACCCAAATTGCAGCGACACCACAGGTTTTTCACCCTGGGCCAGTCTTAAGGCGGCATTTGCAGGGCCAATCACCCCGTCTTGAATATTATCCGCCAACCAGGTTCTTGTGTTCTTCGATACGGCAACAGGCCAAAGCGCCAGCAGGTTTTCACTGCGCATCTGATCCAGACCGGCATCCACGGACACCTGCCAACCACCGGGTCCAGCAGAGACTTTGCCCCGCGCCCGCAGATGATCATCCCCCTGACGCAACATCACCTGCCCAATGTCCAGGGCAAACGGGTTCAGTTCCAGGCGCAGATCAATCGCACCACCATCCAGTGTCACAGGGCGATCAAAGACATCATCAAGATTGGCCTCAAGATTTTCGAGCTGAAATTGCGCCAGGATCACATCAGGCAAGCCGTTGCGCAAATCTTTCAGATACCCCTGCCCGGTCATCTGGAAACTCCCGTATTCCGTAGCGACCGAAAGTTCGTCAAAATGGATACGCTGCTCGGCCGGATCATAACCAAAATACGCCCGTGCCCCATCAAAGCCGACAGGCACCGTGTCCTCATTGGGCTTCAGCGCCCCCGCCCCGATATCAAGCGTTCCATCGGTTGAGGCCAGCACACCGTCTTCGTCAATTTCCGCCCGAAGCGCGCCCGACACAGGCGCATCTAGAACATCCAACCACGCCAAAGCCGGGGCCTGTGTGGCGAAATCAGAAGCGGGCAGACCAATCACATTGGTGGCCAAAACCGCCCGGCGGGATCCTTTGAACGATGTGAAAGACACAGCAGCCTGCGCTGGCGTGTCTTCGCCATACAGCAATTGAAACCCCATGCGCAGTTCAAGTTTATCAGGGCTTTGTGTCAATTCAAACGCACCACCATTGGCAATCCAGAATTTCGCCGCCCGCACATCTTCATATTGGAAAGTGATGTCTTCTGCGCGCATCTCACGCACCGAAGCCAGTTCTGGCGTTTCAAAAATTCTATCAACGGAATCAAGAATATCTGCCAAAGACCCACTGCCCATCAACGCCCCGCCTTCCGGGCTTTCCAACGCCATATCGAACTGGCCTTCGGGATCGCGACGCAGGGACAAAAGCCCACCGGTCACAGACACATCCAAAGGCGCAACCGTGGCGCGCAGCAATTCGCGGCGGGATAAAGTGACGTGAATATTACGAAATTCAGCGATCGGCAGATTGGTCTGATCCGCCAGCGCAAGGCTGGAAATGCGGATTTGCGGTTGCCAGTCTTCGGTCAGGATAACATCGATCTGTCCCAAATCCATCTGTCCGCCCGCCAGTGAATCCCCCAGCACTTTTTCCACCCGGGTGGCCAGAAATTCAGGGGCTTTCACCGAACGCCCCGCAATCAGCTGCAATGCAATCGGGATGACAACCGCCAGCACAGAAAACAGCACCAACAGGCTGAAAATAGTCCCGTGACGCTTTCGCCATGGCTTTTTAGGCTTCTTGACCCTGCGCCGCCATCTTTTACGCCTTTCTGGCAAATGTGGACGCAAAGTCGCCATCAGGCGTTCCGGACGAACCTCCTCATCGCGCAGCTCAACGGTCACAGGCTGATCCTGCGGTTTGTCCTGGGCTTCGCTCTGATCGTTTTCGGGGCTTGTCATCCCGGCTCCGGCTGTTTCTGATCTGCGCCACTTCCTTGCGGCGCGGGTTTCGCTTTATCTCTGCGCGTGGCGCGCTAAAACAGTCCCTGAATCTTTGTGAAGGGAAGTCACCGATATGCCAACCGAAAATCCGTACACAGCTATAGAAACTGGCGAAAATGCGCCTGATTTCAGCCTTCCTTCCGACAATTCGGGCGAGATCACCCTGTCCGCCCTGCAAGGCCAGGCCGTTGTTTTATTCTTCTACCCCAAAGACAACACCCCCGGCTGCACCCGTGAAGCCTGCGAATTTTCGTCGGACAAGCCTGCCTTTGATGCCGCAGGCGCACAGGTATTCGGCCTGTCTAAAGACAGTCTGAAAAAACATGAAAACTTCCGCAAAAAACACGATCTGACCGTGCCCCTTTTGTCAGATGCCGACAGTGATACATGTGAAAAATACGGCGTGTGGAAGGAAAAAAAGATGTATGGGAAAACCTTTTGGGGCATCGAACGCACCACGGTTCTGATCGCAGCAGACGGCACAATCGCGCGCATTTGGCGCAAGGTCAAAGTGCCTGGCCACGTGGAAGAGGTCCTGGCAGCGGTGAAGGAATTAACCGCATGATGACGCTTTCAGAAATGGCGGTGGATGTTCTGAGCTGCGCCGATGGGCGTGAAAAAGCGGCCCTTAGCCTTGCCCATGCAAAGACCTGGACCGACGCCCGCGCATCCGGTGATCTCCCCGAAATCGGCAATGCGACACCACCTGATTTCCCAGCCCGCCCCGAAAAACCCGAACTTTTGTCGCCGCGTGACGTGCCCCGCCGCCGCCCCGGGACAGATGCTGGGCGCATCGCCCTATTGCACGCGGTGGCGCATATCGAGTTGAACGCAGTCGATCTGCATTGGGATATTATCGCACGGTTTGCCCAGGTGAAAATGCCCGGTGGATATTATGATGACTGGGTCAAAGCTGCGGCCGAGGAAAGCAATCATTTCAACATGGTATCTGATTGTCTTGAACGCCTTGGCAGCCATTACGGCGCATTGCCCGCCCATGCGGGCATGTGGCGTGCCGCGGAAGATACAGCGGATGATTTTATGGGGCGCCTCGCGGTCGTCCCTATGGTTCTGGAAGCACGCGGGTTGGACGTGACCCCAGGCATGATCGACATTTTCCGCAAGGCAAAAGACACAGAAAGCGTCGCAGCGCTTGAGATCATCTACGCCGAAGAAGTTGGCCATGTGGCCTATGGTTCCAAATGGTTTCACTTCCTGTGCGGGCGTCACGAATTGGACCCGAAGGAACAATTTCACACCCTGGTGCGAAAATACTTTCACGGATTGCTGCGCCCGCCTTTCAACGAAGAAAAACGCGCCGAGGCCGGTTTGCCACCGGATTTCTACTGGCCCCTGACAGAAGAGCTGCCCGAACAATCAGAGCGCTAACTTTTTTCCACACAATATCTGGTGGTTCCGACCTTATGTTAAACAAGAGACAAGCAAAAACCCGCCACAGTCTGCGGGTTTTTGCGAATTTGCGCCGTCTCCGGCTGAAATTTCTTGCCCCGAAGCCAGCCTGAGAGTAACAGATTACCAACGTCTTGACCTGTGGGAACAGGCAGACAATCGGGGGTTTGTTCAGACCGTACACGACGCGATCTGACAGACCGGGGACAGGAAATACCGCTCTGGCCGCTGGTCAGAAACGCGGACGGGGCAGAATGCCCGAATGTAGCAGGTTGGTATACGTGGCATTTACAAGGCTGAACTCTTTGCTGGAAAAGCGTTTTCCGGACAGACGCGTCTTTTTGCGTTCTGATACCGAAACGCGTTTTATCCGTTTGTCCCCACTTGCCCAGGCCACTGCCCTGACCGGCGTGACACTGACATTCGGTTGGACCCTTCTTGCAACGGCCTTTCTTCTGATCGACAACATCGGCGCCGGATCGGTGCGCGAACAAAGTCAGCGCGAAAAAGTGCTCTATGAAGAGCGCCTGAACACATTATCTGCGGAACGGGATCAGCGTGCGGCGGAATCGCTTGCGGCGCAGACACGTTTTAACGCGGCCCTTGCAGAAGTATCTTCCATGCAAAGCCAGCTGTTGCGGGCCGAAGATCGCCGTCGCGAACTGGAAACCGGCATTGAAGTCATTCAGAACACTCTGAACAATGCCCTGTCTGAACGCGATGACGCCCGTCTCGAAGTTGCAGAACTGACAACCGAACTGACCGGCGAAACCGGATCGGCCCGCACAGAGGTTTCCAGTGTTGCGGATGTGGAAAACACGCTTGATTTCCTGACCGACGCTCTGGTTGCCACCGCGTCTGAACGTGATCGTTTCGCAGGGTTTGCCGCCGCGCATGAAAGCACCGTAAAAGACCTGCTGTTCGAAGCCCAACTGGTGGAACAGCGCAATGATCGTATCTTCCAGCAACTGGAAGACGCGGTGACCGTTTCGCTAAAACCGCTTGATGACATGTTCCGGGCTGTTGGCCAGGATCCAGATCGTCTGATCGAATCTGTACGCCAGGGCTATTCTGGCCTTGGTGGCCCCCTGACCCCGCTGCTGGTTCCTGGTGCTGATGGTCAGATCAATCCGGATTCAATGCGCGCCAACGCCATTCTGCGCGAAATGGATCGCGTGAACCTCTACCGTATTGCCGCACAGAAGGCGCCTTTCGCGATGCCTGTGCGTGGCAACTTCCGTTTCACATCCGGGTTTGGCCGTCGCTGGGGCCGGATGCACAACGGATCTGATTTTGCCGGGGCCCATGGCACCCCGATTTACGCAACAGCCGATGGCGTTGTGACACATGCAGGATGGCAGTCGGGCTATGGCCGATTGGTGAAAATCCAGCATGATTTTGGTATCGAAACCCGCTATGCGCATCAGACCCGCCTGCATGTTAATGTCGGTGAACGTGTGACGCGTGGCCAGCAAATCGGTGAAATGGGCAACACTGGTCGTTCGACCGGCACCCATCTGCACTATGAAATCCGCGTTGGCGGAACTCCCGTTAACCCAATGAACTATATCAGGGCAGCACAAGATGTTTTCTAAAAGCAAGATCAACGAGCCAGGTCCAAAAGCCGGTTCAGATGAAACCACAAAACCAGCAGCAGCGGCGGAAAAGCCGGCTATGCCGCCACGTGCGACAGACCCAGCCCCTGCCCCAAAGGCAAAACCACCGGCGTCACAGCTGTCTTCTGACCTGCATATCACAGGCAACCTGAAGACCACTGGTGACATCCAGATCGAGGGCCAGATTGACGGCGACATCCGCGCGCATCTTCTGACAGTCGGCGAAGGCGCAACGGTGCGCGGTGAAGTGGTTGCAGACGACGTTGTGGTCAATGGCCGTGTTGTAGGTCGTGTACGCGGCCTGAAAGTACGTCTGACATCCACAGCGCGTGTTGAAGGTGACATCATCCACAAAACCATCGCCATCGAATCCGGTGCGCATTTTGAAGGTTCTGTTCAGCGCCAAGATGATCCCCTGAACGCATCTACCGATACAAAGCCAGCTGCGAAACCTGAATAATCGCAACCGAAGCTACAAATAGAAAAGGCACCGATTTCGGTGCCTTTTTTGTATTCAGAGTTCACCTGAAACCGATGTCACTGCATCATTCCCGCGTGCGTTTGCGCCGTGTCACAGGAACCATCGTCAGACGATAAAGATGCCAGGATCCATGTCCAAGGATGGGCAGAACCAACAGCAATCCGACAAAACCTGACAGCATACCAATCAGTGTCAAAACACCCACCAGCACAGCCCAGAACATCATCACCCCAAAGTTCGCAGCCACTGTCTGCACAGATAGGATCATCGCGGTGATATAGTCCATCTCAAGATCCAACAGCATCGGCAGGGTCATAACCGTGATTGAATATAGAAAGAACGACAAGGCCGCGCCAACAAGCGTGCCAAACAACAGCATGATCAAGCCACTCCCCGTACCAAAGAAGGCGATATCTGAAACATCCACCAAGGACATCGTGCCCAGAAACAGCGCGAAAATCATATGGGCGATGAAGAACCAGAACAGAAAGATGAAGATCACAATCGCGCAAACCGACGGGATTTGGCGATCTTTTTGACGCCAGATCACCCCCAGCACTTCGCGCCATTCCAGCGGCAGTCCGGCTTCGATCCGGTGGCTGACTTCATACAGGCCGATCGCCGCAAACGGGCCGATCAAAGGAAAACCAAACACCGCCAGAACCAGCCAGTAACTTTGCCCGGTCACCATGGTGATCCACGTCATAATCCACCCCGCAACCATATAGATCGCGCCGAAAAATAGGCCAAACGCCGGGGCCTTGCGAAAATCAGCAAAGCCACGTCCCATGGCCGTTTTCAGGGTTGAAATACTAATTTCCGCTATATCCGGCCGCGGAGATGCCTCTGGCACAGTGTTCTCTGCCATGGGTTGCCTTCCTGTCGTGCAGCGGTTTCGCGCGTGTCCTCTGGCGCCCTCTTGCCGCCTGGTCCACCCGCTGCTGTTATTGTAGTATCACGCTAGCAAGTGACAGAATGCCGCGCCAGCATTTTGTCGCAGGCGGGCGCAGGAACCATACGTCACAAAAAACGTCTATTCCTGATATACACCACAAAGCGGCGGACGCGGCGTGCCACGTGCTGCGGATGACATGCCATCGTACCAGCCCGCGCCAATCGTGATCAGTTGCATTTCAAAGGCCAGATGCGCATTGGTATTGCGGCCTGCACTCAGTTGCTCAATCACTTCCCAACTCTGGGTGCCAAAAACATCCCCCTCTGCGCAGTTGGCAGCTTCCTCCGACTTCCCCGCGGCCTGAAGGAAGGGCACGAAGAGATCGGTCAGAAGGTTATGGTTTTCCGCCATGGCATCCGTGCCGGTCACTTCCGCACAAGCTCCGGAAAGCATCTGAAATCCGGGCGGTGTGCGTAAAGGGGCATCCGAATAAAACCGCAACTCTCCACTCATAAGACCCGCCGCCAGAAAACGTACATATTCCCGGAACATCTGCTCACGGTCCCATCCCCGCCCCAAGATGAGAAAATTGCGCAGCTTTTCTCCATCCAGAAAACACCCCGGATCACCATATTGCGCATAAGCATCCGGTGCCGAAGTTGCCGCCAGAACTTCGGGATCATCCATGGAAATCTCACTGACCACCTGCGGCAGTTCGATCTGACAGATAGGTTCAGGCAAAAAGACCCATTGGCCTGAAACAATCCCCTCTGGCACAATTTTCAAATCATCAATCCCGGCCTGACTATACCCAGCCCCAAGCGCAGCTGCCTCAGTTGACGGACCAATCGCACAGCCATGTGGCCCCAGAAACTGCGACAGAGAAACCTCGGCCGCCGCTGGCACAGCCACTATAAAGCCAATCGCTGAAATCAAACCTCTGAACAACATACTCTTCAAACCCTTTTGCTTTCTTTTCAGCAAAAATTCCCCGCCGGAGGCATAAAAGTAAAGGCTGCCAGGTCACACAATCCTTTCTAAAAACTGCGCAACTCCAGAATACGCCCTTGGGCTTTGATTATTTGTGCAGCAAAATCAAACTCTTCTAAATGGAGTACTTCTTCCAGGCAGTCTATGGCGTCTCCAATCTGCCCGACCTGCTCATAAAGGTCAGACTGAAAAAAGAGCGCTTCACACAGACCATAATCATCGCGCTCTGCACGTGCAGTCAGAATAGTTTCACCAATCGACAATGCGGCCCCAACCAGATCTCCGCGATCCGCCAGAAGAGCGGCCTTGTAGATCTTTTGTAGTGTCGCCGACATACCCGGGCAGTTTACTCTTCGCCCTGGGCTTCGCTGCGGCTTTTGCCTGCGACATCCAAGGCAAGTGTTGCCGCCATAAGCCCATCCAAATCCCCGTCCAGCACACCTTTGGTGTCAGAGGTTTCATAGTTCGTGCGCAGGTCTTTCACCATCTGGTAAGGCTGCAGCACATAGGATCTGATCTGGTTGCCCCAGCCTGCGTCACCGGCGTTTTCATGCACCTCGTTGACAAGAGCTGACCGTTTGTCCAGCTCCATCTGATACAGGCGCGATTTCAGGGCTTTCATGGCGATATCACGGTTCTGGTGTTGTGACTTCTCAGAACTGGTGGTCACGATACCTGTTGGCGCGTGGGTGATCCGCACGGCGGAATCGGTGGTGTTCACGTGCTGCCCCCCGGCCCCGGACGACCGATAGGTGTCGATCCGGATGTCAGCAGGGTTTACTTCGATCTCGATGTTGTCATCCACAACCGGATAGACTTTGACCGAAGTAAAGGATGTGTGGCGCTTAGCGGCGGAATCAAACGGCGAAATTCGCACCAGACGGTGCACGCCGGATTCAGACTTCAGCCAGCCATAAGCGTTGTGCCCAGAAATCTTGTAAGATGCAGATTTGATACCCGCTTCTTCACCGGCGCTTTCGGCTTGCAGTTCAACCTTATAGCCCTTCTTCTCGGCCCAGCGAACATACATCCGCGCCAGCATAGACGCCCAGTCACAGCTTTCCGTACCACCCGCGCCCGAATTGATCTCAAGGAAAGTATCATTGCTGTCAGCTTCGCCGTCCAGCAGCGCTTCCAACTCTTTTTCCGCCGCTTTGTCGACAAGAGCTTTCAGCGCATCTTCCGCATCTTTGATAACCTCTTCGTCCTCTTCCATCTCGCCAAGTTCAATCAGCTCGATGTTATCAGTCATGTCCTGCGCGATGCCTTTACAGGTGTCCAGCGCATCCACCAGCATCTGACGTTCACGCATCAACTTCTGGGCGTTTTCCGGGTTATCCCAAAGGGTCGGATCTTCAACACGGGCGTTGAATTCCTCCAGGCGATGTGGGGCAGTTTCCCAATCAAGGCGCTGTTTCAGCAGGGCCACGGATTTCTCGATGGCTTCAACCCAGTTCTGTGCTTCGGCGCGCATATCGCATTCCCCTGATCTTGTGTTGCAGGGGTGATAACAACGCCCCGCCCGCTCGGCAAGCACCCGGGCCCCGGATACTGCCTGAAACTGTGAATTTCACGATGTTTGTCAGTATTCGCCGCCGTCCAGCAGATCGAAACTGTTTGTATTGCGTTCCAGCGTCACCGTATTGCCCGTGGATGTGGTCACTGTCTGCACGTTCTGCTGTGCTTCACGGAACAGCGGCAGGTTCGCCCCCATCGCAAAACCACCGTCAATAGTTGCGCCAAGGCCAAAGACCGGTTCTTCCCCGTCACGGAAATATTCCGCAACAACATTCTCACCAGAGGCATCATTGGCAAGGCGCGCGCCAGAAAAACGGTCGATCTTGATGAAATGACCACCTTCAGGCACATCAAAAGCACCGCCACCATATTTTTCAGTCGCTTCCAGCATGAACCGGTTGAACACAGGGCCACATGTATTGGCACCATATACCCCACGTCCCAGTGGACGCGGACGGTCATGGCCGATGTAACAGCCTGCAACGATGTTGGAGGTAAAGCCCACAAACCACACATCACGCGCATCATTGGTTGTCCCGGTTTTACCTGCGACTGGCACGTTCAAAGTGATTTGTCCTTTGGCTGTGCCGCGCTGAACAACGCCCCGCATCATAGAGGTCAGCTGATAAGCAGTAATCGCATCCATCACCCGTTCCCGGTTGGATGTGATCCGCGGGCCATAACCGGGCGTGATAATTTCATCCTTACAATCCACACATTGACGTTGGTCGTGACGATAAATCGTACGACCCCAGCGGTCTTGCACGCGGTCTACAAGGGTCGGTTCAACCCGTTCACCGCCATTGGCGAACATCGCATAGGCAGACACGATCTTAAACAATGTCGTTTCCTGCGCCCCAAGGGAGTTGGATAAAAACGGGTTCATACGGTCATACACACCAAAGCGTTCCGCATAACCGCCCACAACATCCATGCCAATTTCTTGGGCCAGACGTACGGTCATCAGGTTCCGTGATCGTTCAATCCCGGTGCGCAAAGGTGTCGGGCCATAGAATTGCTTACTGGCGTTTTGTGGGCGCCAAATCCCGGCACCTGTGTTCACCTCAATCGGCGCATCGATCACGATGGTGGCCGGGGTAAACCCACTGTCCAGCGCTGCGGCATAAACAAACGGTTTAAAGCTGGAACCCGGCTGACGCTGGGCCTGTGTTGCGCGGTTAAACACGGATGACTGGTAGGAAAACCCACCCTGCATTGCGATCACACGACCCGTATTCACATCCATCGCCATAAAACCGCCCTGCACTTCAGGCACTTGGCGTAGGGTCCAGCGGATGAAACTGCCGTCACTGTCACTGGTCATGGCGCGTACATGCACCACATCGCCCACCTCCAGAAGATCCCCGGCATTGCGGGCCCGGCGGGCCAGACTGCCGTCTTCCAGACGTTTGCGCGCCCAGGTGACGTCTTTGGGCGCAATCCAGTGACCGTCACTGTCTTCTTCAACGCCTTCAATCCCAAGACGCGCATGTGTGCTGCTGACTTCCAGCACCACAGCCGCATGCCAGCGATCAATGTCACGGGCGATCTGGATGTCATTCAGGGCCGCACGCCAGGTTTCTTCATCGCCCAACTGATCCGCTTCGATTGTCAGCCCTGTACCGCGCCAAACCCCCTGATTTCGGTCGTAATCTTCAAGTGCTTTACGCAAAGACGCCGCTGCCACAGGCTGAAGTTCCGGATCCACCGTCGCACGCACAGCCAGACCACCGGTGAAGAATTCCTCTTCGCCGAAGTCCTCAGAAAGCTGACGGCGGATTTCGTCGGTGAAGTAATCTCGTGGTGGCAGGGAATTGCGGAAGGCCGGGAAATCACCGTTCTGCACAGACCGCAGAGGGGAGTTCACTGCTTCTTCATAGGCGGCATGGCTGACATAGCCGTTTTCATACATTTCCTTCAGCACAAAGTTGCGTCGTGTCACCGCGCGTTCATATTCGCGTACCGGATGATAATTTGACGGCCCCTTTGGCAAGGCAGCCAGATAAGCCACCTCTTCTAGGTTCAGTTCTGACAGGGTTTTGTTGAAATAGGTCTGTGCAGCCGCAGAAACACCATAGGAGTTTTGTCCCAGGAAAATTTCATTCAGATACAGTTCAAGGATCGCCTCTTTATCCAGCGTGCCTTCAATCCGGGCGGCCAGGATGATTTCTTTGATTTTGCGTTCCAGACGGCGTTCCCCCCCCAGAAGGAAGTTCTTCATCACCTGCTGTGTAATGGTTGACGCACCACGCACGCGCCCGCCCCGCGCCGCATCACGCACCGCAGCCAAGATCCCCATGGCATCAAAACCGGCGTGATTGTAAAAGTTCTTATCTTCCGCAGAGATAAACGCCTGTTTCACCAGATCAGGGATTTCATCCGCAGGCGCGAACAGACGGCGTTCGCGGGCAAATTCATCCATGATCCGCCCTTCACCGGAATAAATCCGGCTGATGGTTGGGGGCGTATATTGGGCCAGTTGTTCGTGATTGGGCAGATCGCGCCCATACATCACAAAAATAGCGGCAAGGCCAAGCATGGCCACAAAGATCCCGACGGTGATAAAGCTAAATAATCCGCCAAGGGTTCTTGAGATGAAAGCGATCAATGGTTTTGCTCCGGCCTGCTCTGGCATCTGCGTTTCCGCGCGGCATCGTAACACAAAACCGCGATTCTTATCCGCGCAACATAGGCGTCACAGCCCAACGCGTCAAAACGCTTCGGCTGTGATCTGCCGCTTTCAGCTGTGGCGTTGCAGGAAATGCGCGCCATCCACAAGGGCTGCGTTGCCTTCCGGCGTGTCAAAGGCTTGCCAGACATACAACATTCCGGGCCAAATCTGCAGGGTTCCCATGCTATCAAAAGCGTTCATCTTGTTGATAAACCTAACACAATCATCTTCGAACATATCATGATCAGAGGTCTGGATCAGGACAGGCGGAAGCTGTGACAGATCCCCGTGTAACGGGGAAAGGCACGGATCATCAGGGCGGCCTTGGTGCATCATAAATGCAAAAATCAGACGTTTTAGCAGTGACGGGCTTTGCAGCGTCACATCGGTTTGTGGTGAAAACGCCAGCACCGCATCCGCAGGATCAACCAAATCCCCCCGGCAATAAAATCAAAAACAGCAAGAATAATAAGGATCGCAGACATGTAAAATTCCTCAGCCAGAAACAGGTACATTCTGGATAAAGAGAAAAATTTAAATGGACAAATTCAATTATAAAATTGAAATATATACCATTTATAACAATGCATTAAATGAGATTTCTTATGTAAATTATTGCCGCAAAAGCTGGGCCTCGGCGGCATCTTCAAGCGCCCATGTTTCCAATGCCCGACGAATGGCGCGGGTCATCTTTGCCTCCCATTCAGCAGATTGAATGCGCGCAAGATCACGGGGATTGTTCATGAAGCCCAGCTCAATCAGAACCGATGGAATATCCGGCGCTTTCAGAACTGAAAATCCCGCCGCCTGATGGGGGCGTTTGTAAAGATGGCCCACACCCTGACTGATCTGATCCACCAGACGCTGCCCCAGGCGCAGGCTGCGCGGCGCGGTTTCGCGACGGGCCAGATCCATCAGAACCATCGCCACCTGATCATCGTGATGTGACAGATCCACCCCGGCCAACAGGTCTTCGCGGTCATGACGTTCCGCCAGCAAAGCCGAGGCCTGATCAGTGGCTTCGTCAGACAGGGTATATATCGTGGTTCCCGTCGCGCGGCCTTCTGAAACCGTGTCGGCGTGCAGCGATAGAAACAGATCAGCGCGGGCGGCACGGGCGATGGTCACCCGGCGTTCCAACGACACGAAACTATTGTCATTGCGGGTCAACACAACGTCAAAACCACCGGATCGCACCAGTTCTTCCCGCAGGGCGCGGGCAAAATCAAGCATCAGGTCGGCTTCGTTCAGACCTTCGCGTTGCGCCCCAGGATCCACACCACCATGCCCAGGATCAAGCACAACAACCAGACTGCGGTCCCCTTGCTGACGTGTGATGATCTCGCCTGGTGCCGTGATGCTGTTGCGCGCAGCACCGGTGGTCTCGGGCCTGCCTGCCCCATCGGCAAAAACCTGTTCAGACACAGGTTCCGCCTTTAGAACCAGGCGCGCTTCTTGGCTGGTTTCATCGATCTGAAGAAAGGCTTCCTGCACGCCAAGCGGGCTATCCAGTCCCAAAACCAACCGGGTCCAGCCGGGTTGCAATGGCCCTGCACGCAGGCTGTTGATCTGGGGCAAAGCCAGAAAGGCGCTTTCATCCAGATCACGCCAGGTGACTTCGCTGAAATCCATCACAAGACGCATCGGATCCTGAAGAGTATAAACCTGAAATGGCACCCCGCGCGAAAGACCAATTTGCAGGTGAAGGCCACCAGTCCGAGTTTTCACCACTTGGGTCTGCCCGGGCAGAACTCTGGCCTGTGCGGTGAAATTTCCTTGTGCGGCAACGATTTGCACAGAGAGCACGCACAGCATCACAGCACCGGCAATGCCGCGAAGACAAGGAACACAAACCGCCACAGGACGAAGGGCGCGCAGGAAAGAGATCATAGATGGGCTGCTTTATTTTTATAAGATTGCGTCTTTATAGGCAGCCCGCCCCGCCCTGTCATCCAGATCCCGAGGCCCGCGGACGAATATTATGTCTCAGGCCTCGCCCTGCCCCATGTCGGCGCAATCCCGCCCGATCCATGTAACAATCGCGACAGCACCCCGGCATACGCTTGCAGATTGCAAAGCCAGCGCCCAGACTGCACCCGATGACACCGGCAACAGGGATACGCAATGCGTTTCAGATCTACGTTCAGACGATACATAACCCGCCCCCTGATGGCCTTCTGCGCGACAGCAGTATTGGCCCTGGGCACGAGCGAAGCTTCCGCACAAAGCCTGATCCGGGACGCCGAATTGGAACACTCTCTGAAGGAACTGGCCCGCCCCATCCTAAATGCTGCTGGCCTGTCTCCGGAACGGGTAAAGATCATCGTGTTGAATGATCGTTCCCTAAACGCCTTCATCATTGATACAAGGCATATTTTCATTCACTCGGGCCTGATCACCCGGATGGAAGATCCGTCCATGCTGCAGGCTGTTATCGCCCATGAAGCGGCCCATATCGCCAATGGTCATATTTCACGCAGGCTGGCCAATATGCGTTCCTCACGCACGGCTGCGGGGTTTGGCCTGTTGCTGTCCGCCTTCGTTGCCGCAGCAGGCAGCCCCGAAGCCGCGTCCGGCATTGCGCTTGGCAGTGCGGGAACGGCGCAACGGGTGCTGTTCGCCCACACACGGGGCGAGGAAAGTTCCGCAGACCAGTCCGGCGCACGTTTCATGATCAATGCAGGCGTTGATCCAGAAGCTATGGTCCGGGTGTTGGATCTGCTGCATGGGCAGGAAGTTCTCAGCGCGGGGCGTCAAGACCCATACGCCCGCACCCACCCACTGTCCGCAGATCGCCGCCGTCAGGTGCGTGGTTACGCAGCGGCCTATAGTGGCGGATCAGACATCACCCCCGCAGCGCAATACTGGTTTGATCGCAGCCGGGCAAAACTATCTTCATTCACAGGAAACACCCGCCAGACCCTACGACGTCTGCGCCGCCTGCGTGGCAATGAGGTGACCGAAACCGTACTGCTGCAACGCGCCATTGCCCTGCACCGCCAGGCCAACACCAGCAAAGCCATCGAAAACATCAATGCCCTGATCAATGCCCGTCCAAATGATCCCTATTATCACGAACTGAAAGGCCAGATCCTGCTGGAAAGCCGCAATGCAGCTGCTGCAACTCAGTCCTATCGGCGGGCCTCGCAGATTTTGCCGGATCAGCCCCTGATCCTTGCAGGGTATGGCCGGGCCTTGCTTGCGGCAGATACACAAAGCAGCCTGCGCGAAGCAAAGCGTGTGCTGGAACGGTCCTACAGCCGTGATCCACGTCAGCCCCGGATGCTGCGCGATCTGGCCGTGGTCTATAGTAAAACCGGTAATCCTGGCATGGCGTCCCTTGTCACGGCCGAACGCTATGCCCTGACAGGCAACTTGCGCAACGCGCAGATCCATGCCCAACGTGCGGCTGATCAGCTTGCCCGTGGGTCTCAGGGGTGGAACCGCGCGCAAGATATGCTACGAACAGCTCAATAATCTTCAGAGAGAGACCAAATATGATCCGTAACTTCATGAAATCCACGGCCCTGGGCCTGATGCTGGCAGGCAGCACCGCTCTCTCTGCAGGGGCGCTTGATCTGAACGCTATGACCGATGCTGAACGTGCAGATTTTGGCGAAGCCGTGCGTGAATACCTGCTGGAAAACCCGCAGGTTATCATGGATGCCGTGGCGATCTTGCAGGAACGCGAAGCCCAGCAAGAAGCCGCACAGGACATCGATCTGGTCGCCGCCAATCTGGATGCGCTGCACAATGACGGGTTTTCCTGGCAAGGTGGCAATCCCGATGGTGATATCACCGTGGTTGAATTCCTTGATTATCGCTGTGGGTATTGCAAACGCGCCCACCCCGAAGTTGCATCCCTAATGGACAATGACACAAACATCCGCCTGATCGTGAAAGAATATCCGATCCTGGGTGAGGAAAGCGTTCTGGCATCCCGTTTTGCAATTGCCGTGAAGCAACTGCATGGGGATGAGGCCTATAAACTGACGCAAGATGCATTGATGGCCATGCGCGGCAACGTCAATGAAGCCAGCCTAACCCGCATCGCCGGTGAATTCGGCCATGATATGGCCGCGATTGCCGCACAGATGGACAGCGAAGATGTCACACAAGTGATCCGTGATACGCGCCTTTTGGGCCAACGCATGCAAATTTCTGGCACCCCAAGCTTTGTGATCGGCACCCACGTCTTGCGTGGTTTCTTGCCGCTGGATGGCATGCAACAGATCGTCGCCGCACAACGCGACGAAGGGTAAACTTCGCATCTGCCCTGCATAAAAATGACCTGCCGCGGCCTGAGCTGTGGCTGGTCAATGTATCCTTTTTTGTTTTGTTTCAAGTACCATGGCATCCCCCCCTTCCCCCATCGCCCCCCCGCCTCAGAAAGCTGACTTAGACGCGCTTGTCGTCATGGCAGATAACTTCATTGAATGGCGCCGCAGTTACCTGAAGAAGGCCCAGACATGGATCGGAATCTGCGTCACGATCCTGTGCCTAAGCTTACTGCCCGCATTAAATGGCGTTGGTTTCTTTCAGTTTTTGATGTTTTTCTCTGCAATCGCACTCTGGCTGATTTTGATTTACCCCTCGGGCAAGGCCAACACAGAAATCCCCGACCAAGCCCTGCCGGTGATCTGCGACGCAATTGGCCTGCAATACAGCAGTGTCGCGCGGGGGGCACATAAGCGTCTCGACCGTCTCGCCCGCACTGGCATGTTCCCCAGCCACGACCTGCATGTCCGTTACGGCATCAGCGCATCCCCGCCCAATCATCCCACTATCACCTGGGATCGCTTTTCCACCTCAACCACCTATGAAGACGATGGGAAAACGCGCCGTAAGACCACCTTTCGCGGTGCCCTATTGTCTTTCACGGCACCGGACCATCTGCCGGATATGCTGTTACGCCCCTATCGGGGCAAAATCAGCCGTTCGATCGCGGCCAGCTTTCGTGGCCTGTCCTTGACGCCGATGAAGCATCGCGCAGAATTCACGATCACCTTAAAAAGCGGGACAGAATTCTCGGTGTTTTATCGAGTTGAACATGGTCTTGATGCGGCTGCCGAACACATCACGCAACTTCTGAATGAGACCTGGCACGCGTTGCCAACAGGTGCATCCATCCAGGGTTTTGAGTGCAACAAGGGCGAAATTTCGATTGTCACCAGTTATGAAACCCCAATGTTCCAAGTGCCCGGTGTTTATACCAACAAGCTGAAACTCGTGAAAGTTTTTGGGCAATGGCTTGAATCTGCGGCCCTGCCCTTGGATATCTTTAGCATCTGGCATGACAACAATCCCAACACCGATTTGGAAGACTAACCGCTAGCGTTTCCGATCAACGTGGTTGATTGCCTGTTCCGCCTCATTATGTCACGTTGAAGGGCATATAGCTAAAGAGCCCCCATGTCCAAATCCCACGAAGCCAGCCCCTCCCCAGGACAAAACCCCCTTGAGAAACTGCCGGTCATCGCCGCGAATTTTATTCAGTGGCGTCAGAATTTTCTGCAATCCTATTGGGGTTGGTTTGCCTTTTTGGCAGGCTTACTGGTGCTGGCATGGATTGCGGCAAGTGTCGGGAGCTCACTGGCTTGGGCCCTTCTATTCATCTGTTTCGTTGCATTCGTGATCTTGCGGAACCACTTCAAAACACAGGCCAATGAACGGGTCTTGCGCCTGGCCCTGCCCATTATCTGTAACACTATTGGCTTGGAATTTGATACGAATTCAAACAAAGGGCGCGGGCGTGTGCGTTCCGTCCTAAATTCCGGCCTATTGGCGAAAGAATCCGTCTATGTGAATGAAAGCATCAGCGGAAAAATTGGCGGTGCACTGATTTCTTTTGACGCGTTTTATACCTATCGCACCAAACGTAAAGACGGCGAGAAAAAGCGTATACGCGGTTTTAACGGGTATATATTTCAGATCCCTGCCCCCAAGGGCAGCAAAAGTATCGTCGCACGCCCCCTTCATCATCTGCTGGGTAAACGCCTGCTCATGCGATTGAAAGGGCGACGGACAAACACGCGTGGCATGCCCTCGATCATCAAAGTCAAACACGGTCGCAATCTGGCTTGGTTTCCGAAACGCGATGCCAGAGACCTTGAAGCCGGAGCCTTCATTGAACGTCACATTGATCGCAGTCTCAAGGCCCTTCCCAATCGCGCAAAGATCCATGGTGTGATTGTCCGCAATGGGCGATTGTTCATCGTGTGCAAAGGGTCTTCTGGCTATTTTCGGCATTCAATTTTGCTGTCGTCGAAAACCAGCATAATGCGAAAGTTTCAAATCTGGGTTGCCCAAGCATCAACCATTATCGACCTGTATCACATTTGGAACACGCCAAAGCGCCGCTCCGATGGGGATCGGGCGGTTTAGCTGGGGTCAAACTGGCAGGTAGATATGTAAAACCATCATAAATGGCGGCGCCGCCCTGTGCGGATTTCATCTGAGCCAGGGCGCGTAAAACCCTGGGGGAAGGCCGTGATCCGCCCCCTTTATGGTATCAGGGGCCTCTCATCCAGCAGGTCACGCGGGGAATTTCTTCCGCGTGTATCGATCATGATCGGGATGGTTATGCACCGGAAAGGGTAAACATGCCCCTGCAGCTGCGTACGTTGCCCAGCCTCACAAACTGCCACTTGCCCCGCCCCCGGAAGAGGACCCACCACCAAAGGATGATCCGCCAGAAGAAGAACTACTTTTGCGCGAGATCACTTTTGTCTCGGAATAGTCAGCCTGACAATTCTTACAATAGTAATCAATGCGCTTCAGGCCCGTGGCGTTGGTGGTCGCATGCTTCAGTATCGTCGTATCCCCTTGCAGCGTTCGATAGTTACAACGGCGACACGCCCCATAACGTGTGAACCAACTGCGATAGGATTCGATTGTCACATGATCACATTGGCCGCATGTCCAAACATCATAATCCACGCTTTTCAGATGCTCTTCTGTTTGCTGCCCATCCTTCAGATGCGCGTCATCCTCGTATTCGCCAAGACGTTGCATCCGTGATCCGTCATTCGGGCAGATCCGGGGCCGGTTGCGTCGCCAGCGCCGGAACAAAAGTCCTGCCCCCCCGGCGATCGCTGCGAAAGGCGCAAACAGCCAGGCCCCAAGGCGTTTTACACGGTTCACGGATTTCTCGATCAACCCGCTGTCATATTCCCCTGGGTAATGGCCAGTCAAATCATAAATCACGGCATCCACACCGCTGCGGATCCCACGGGAATAGGCGTCATTTCTGAAAGCCGGAATGATGATGTCATCAATGATCCGTTTCATCGGGCGATCTTTGGTTCGCCCATAGCCGGATCCGACTTCGATTCGCATTTTCCGATCATTTCGGGATATCAACATCAGAACGCCATCATTACGGGCGGCATTGCCGATCCCCCAATGGTTAAAAAGACCCGTGGCGAAAGGCTCAATCGGGCCGTGATGATCATATAATGCGGTATTTCGTATCGTCAGTACCGTGAATTCAATTCCGGTTTCCGTTCGCAACTCTTCAAGCACGTCATGGATATAGGTTTCATCCCGGCGATCAATGATCGCGGCATAGTCATTGACGTATAGATTGCTATAGGGCGGGTATTCAGTTTCAGCCGTCGATTGGGTCGCAAACACGTATAGAAAACATAAAACAACGCTGAAAATTCGATATATTTGCAATTGATACGCCCTTAGATCCCGCCCTCTGGAAAGCTTAGGCAAGTATCACTGTATCTTCAACCGTGCCTGTGAGGGTTTAACGGGTCTGATAGGTGGGGCCATTGAGCATCCGCTTATTCGGCAGCGTCTACAGCATTCGCGGCTTCAACCTTTGCAGCATGATCTTCAACTTGTTCAACGATATGATCCACCATTTGATCATTGCTCAGTTTGTGACTGACCTTGCCCGCCAGATACACCATGCCAGAACCAGCCCCGCCGCCGGTAAAACCGACATCTGTCATCAAAGCTTCGCCAGGGCCGTTCACCACACAGCCAATGATCGACAGGCTCATCGGGGTGTGGATATGGGCCAGACGTTCTTCGAGGGTTTCAACGGTTTTGATCACATCAAAGCCCTGACGCGCGCAGGATGGGCAGGAAATGATGTTCACGCCGCGATGACGCAGGCCCAAGGATTTCAGGATCTCAAAGCCCATTTTGACTTCTTCTTCAGGCGGGGCGGACAGGCTGATGCGGATCGTGTCCCCAATCCCGGCCCACAACAGATTACCCAGACCAATCGCACTTTTCACGGTCCCTGACATCAGACCACCTGCCTCTGTCACGCCCAGATGCAGGGGCGCGTCCGTAATATCAGCCAGCGCGTGATAGGCCGCTGCGGTCATAAAGACGTCGGATGCTTTCAAAGAGATTTTGAAATTGTGGAAATCATTGTCTTGCAGGATTTTGATGTGATCAAGCCCACTTTCCACCATCGCATCCGGGCAGGGTTCGGCGTATTTATCCAGCAGATGTTTTTCCAATGATCCCGCGTTCACACCAATGCGCATAGAACAATTATTGTCCCGCGCGGCCTGAATAACTTCGCGAACCCGTTCTTCTTTGCCAATATTGCCCGGGTTGATGCGCAGACAAGCTGCACCTGCTTCGGCGGCTTCGATACCCCGGCGATAGTGGAAATGGATATCCGCGACAATTGGCACGGGGCTTTCTTTGACAATCTCCTTCAAAGCCGCGGAAGACGCCTCATCCGGTACAGAAACCCGAACGATATCAGCCCCTGCTTCGGCACAGCGCAACACCTGTTCAATCGTCGCCTTCGCATCCGATGTCAAAGTGTTGGTCATCGTCTGCACCGCAATCGGTGCATCGCCACCAACCGGCACATTCCCCACCATGATCTGGCGGGATTTACGGCGTTCAATATTGCGCCATGGACGAATGTGATTGTGGGTCATTGGGATGGCTCCGGCTTATGATCTGGCACAGATATACGATTGCAAGGCAAGCGCTGCAATGGGGCCGGAGGGCGCAGTTGGGATTATTCGCTGATCTCTGTTTCTGCGCGGACAACAGGCGCGATAGCTTCGGCCACCACACGGGCCAGATCCTGATCTGAATCCAAGTCAGCAACGGTATATGCCGTTGAAATGCTTTCGGCTTCCAATGCAACATCAGAGGTCACCGTGCCACGTGGGCCAACCGGGCCATAGATGTCACTGCCAAGGCCGAAATAAACCGCACCAGATTCACCGACGCGCAAAACCGCTGCTTCTTCAGTCTGGGGCGGGATATATTCTTCGCCAGCGTTCATCACACCTTCAAACAACACAGTGCCACCTGCCCCGCGTACACGCACCCAAGCCGGGCGCACGGCAACGACGCGAAGTGCGGGCAGATCTGCCTCGGTCACCTGAACCAATGTTTCTGCATTTAGCCCCTCAACAGCCGCACGCAACTGCAGATCAGGGATTACAGAGGCATTTTCAAGCACAGCCGGGGCAAAAGCGCCGGTAGAAGATGTATCAAGGGCCGCAATCGGGCCGTCACGGGCCACCAGCACAGGCACCTCAAGCGCTTCTGGGCGATACAGGCGATCAAATGCCGCCGCATCAGATGCCGCAGTCGCTGCAACAACAATTTCACCGGCTTCACGGCGTGCCAACGGGTCATGCCCTGCCGCCAGAATTTCTTCGGTCTGGAAATCAAGACCACTTTCGTCAGCCAGATCAACCCGTTGAATTTCCTGCAATACAGTCCAAGCGCCAAATCCGATTGCACCGGTCAGCGCCGCCAGAACCGCAAGGGAACCAAGTGCGCCAGGCTGCAAGCCACTGAAACCGTTGCCTTCACGCGGCACAAAGGTCGCATTCGGATCCGCAAAGGGATCACGGCTGGCCATAACGGGAACCATGGCGGTGCGATTGTTTTTCAGCGTCGATGCACCCGCAGACATGCCATGGGCCGTTTCAAAACCGCTTTCGGCACAGAACTGGGCGAAGGTTTCATTCGGGTCCATGCCCAGATAGCTGGCGTAAGAACGCACATAACCGGCAATAAAGCCGGGCGTTTCAAAGGCAGATGGATCAGCATTTTCAATGGCCGCAACGTAAGATGCTTTGATCTTCAGTTCGCGTTGCACATCCAAGAGGGATTTTCCAAGGGTCGCACGTTCACCGCGCATCATATCGCCAAGGCGCAAATCAAAATCGTCAAAGCCCTTCGGCCCTTCCGGTTCTGCCTCTACAGGTGATCTGAATCGACCGATCATCCCAATGCCCCTTGTTTTTATATTCTTAGATCACCCGAAAGTGATCACACCCGTTGCCCCAAACGACTACCCGATTCGTCCCGTACCGGACAGTCGTTAATTTAGTGTAGCATACTAATAATTGTTTTTCACAAAAAGGGGGAATTATCCGGCCATTTCAGCACGATTCAGCGCACAATGCGACCAAAGACCATCCATTGCCGTCACCAGGGCATCAATTTCGCGCGGTCCGTGCACCGGTGAAGGCGTGAACCGCAAACGTTCTGTGCCACGGGGAACTGTCGGGAAATTGATCGGCTGCACGTAAATGCCGTGATCTTCCAACAGCATGTCGGAAATCATCTTGCATTTCACGGGATTGCCCACATGCACTGGAACAATATGACTGCCGTTATCAATGATTGGCAGGCCCAGGCCTTTCAGACGCAGCTTCAGGATTGCCGCCTGTGTCTGATGTTGTTCACGCAGCGCAGGCGTTTCCTTCAAATGTTCAATCGACGCTGTCGCACCGGCCGCAACGGCAGGTGCCAGCGAGGTCGTGAAGATGAAACCAGGCGCATAGGAACGCACAGCATCCACCATTTTTTCACTAGCGGTGATATAGCCGCCCATAACGCCGTAAGCTTTTGCCAGCGTGCCGTTGATGATGTCGATCCGATGCGCAAGGTTGTCGCGTTCCGTCACACCCCCACCGCGTGGGCCATACATGCCAACGGCGTGTACTTCGTCGATATAGGTCAGCGCGTTGAATTCTTCGGCAAGTTCGATGATTTCTTCGATCGGGCCAAAATCACCATCCATGGAATAGACAGATTCAAACGCGATCAGTTTTGGCATCTCAGGATCGTCAGCTTCCAGCAGTTCACGCAGATGTGCCACATCATTGTGACGGAACACACGTTTCGCCCCACCATTGCGGCGCACGCCTTCAATCATGGACGCATGGTTCAGCGCGTCAGAATAGATGATCAGCCCAGGAAAGATCTTTGGCAGGGTCGACAGGGTTGCGTCATTTGCGATGTAGGCAGAGGTAAACAGCAAGGCCGCCTCTTTGCCATGCAGATCCGCAAGACTGGCTTCCAGCTGCTTGTGATAAATCGTTGTGCCCGAAATATTGCGCGTCCCACCGGAACCGGCACCGGTTGAATCAATCGCTTCATGCATCGCTTGCAGAACAACAGGGTTCTGGCCCATGCCAAGATAATCATTGCCACACCAGACAGTCACCGGGCGTTCAGAGCCATCCGGGTGGCTCCAAGTTGCATGCGGGAAATGACCGCGCTTGCGTTCAATATCAATAAAGGTCCGGTAACGGCCTTCGTCATGCAGGCTTTGCAGCGCTGCGTCGATACTGGCAGAGTAATCCAAAATGGCACCTCGGCTGGCGGCCCGTGGACGGGCGGTTGTTCGCGCAGGATTCCTGACAGAATCCCTCTGTATCGGACTCATAGTCCGGGTTTCTGATCTGATACTTGATTCAGATCAGATAAATCCAGTCTTAACATAGCATTTAATCAACAATTGCCGTGTAACAATCCGTCGCAGCCGCATTTCCAGTACCAGAACCGACACGACAGGCACTGATCGCGGCATCCCCTGCCCCATCCCCTTTTTCAAATGCAAAGGACCCGGACGATGGCGAAATTGCAAAAGCCTTCTCACCCCGCCCACGCCGGAACTGACGGAAGGCATCCGTTGCGGATTGCGACAGCTGAATGGCGCGCCCGGCCTCATAGTCATCCGGCAGAAAATGCATCACAACCACACAGGCCCGACCACCAGAACGCGCGGCATTACAGGCCGTCAGAGCCGCTGCTTCCGCAGCTTCAACGCTATGATGATTTCCTGCGGCCTGATTGGTTTCTGACAACATGCCTTCATCCGGGGCCATCGCCACCGCACCATAATAAGGGATCGCACCACCTGTCGCAGACAATTGCGCGATTTGCTGGGCGTTCAGGAAATCCTGTTCAAAAACCATAACCTGCCCGCCGTTGCGGTCAAACAGCTGCCCCCGTGCGGTCCGGCTGTCCATAGGCGCGCTTTGCGCCAAAACAACACCGCCGGTCAGCAGGACAGACAGCCCCGCAAGCAAAGTGGTCTTTGAAAATCGCGTCATTCGTTTTCTCCCGTCTGGATCTGCGTCAGGTTTTACCTGTTCTGCCAGACCTGATCCCCAGGCACCAGTTCTTATGTGTGTCTGGACATCCTCTACAACCCACGCCAGAGTGCCGCCAACATTTACCCCACCCGGAGCCCCGCCATGAGCCTTGATGCTGTTCTTGCCGAAATTGACAATTCCCTTGATGACGCACTGGAGCGCCTGAAAGGCCTTCTGCGTATCCAGTCCATTTCCACGGACCCCGCCTTTAAAGCAGATTGCGACGCGGCGGCTGACTGGCTGGTTGCAGATCTGAAAACCATCGGTTTTGACGCGGAAAAACGTGCCACCACGGGCCATCCGATGGTTGTTGCCCATGATCCGAACGCACCAGAAGGCACACCGCATGTGCTGTTTTACGGCCATTACGATGTACAACCCGTGGATCCGCTGGAGCTTTGGGAGGTGCCACCGTTTGAACCGACCATCGAAAGCCGTCCCGAAGGTGACGTGATCCGTGCGCGTGGATCCAGTGATGACAAAGGCCAGTTGATGACCTTTATCGAGGCTTGCCGTGCTTATAAGAAAATTCATGGCCATATGCCGGTAAAGATCACCTTCTTTATGGAAGGCGAAGAAGAAAGCGGATCCCCCTCGCTTGTGCCTTTCATGGAAGCAAACAAGGATGAGCTGACCTGCGACATCGCCCTGATCTGTGACACGGGCATGGTATCCCCTGGCGTGCCGTCGATCGCAAGCCAACTGCGTGGCATGCTAAAGGATGAATTCACCCTCACGGGTCCTGCACTTGATCTGCATTCCGGTCACTATGGTGGTCCTGCTCTGAACCCGCTGCGCGAGATCTCAAAGCTGATCACAACCTTCCATGACGATACAGGCCGCGTGGCTGTAGAAGGGTTCTATGAAGGCGTTGAAGACGTGCCCAGCCAGCAGCTTGCGGCTTGGAAAAACTGTGGCTTTGACGAAAAAGAATACCTGGAATTCGCTGGCATGACCAAAGCGCACGGCGAAGAAGGCTATTCCGCGCTGGAACAGCAATGGGCACGCCCAACCCTGGAAATCAACGGCCTTTGGGGCGGCTATAACGGCGCGGGTACAAAAACCGTGATCCCTGCAGATGCACATTGCAAAATCACCTGCCGCTTGGTGGGCGACATGGACCCGGACAAGCTGCGCGTCGCGATCCGCAAACACGTGGAAGACCGCCTGCCCCAGGATGCCAAAATTACTTGGAACCAAGATCTAGAGGGCAGCAAAGCCAGCGTTATGGACATTGACCGCCCGGAATTCGTGGCCGCGAAATCGGCATTGTCAGATGAATGGGACCGCGAAGCTGTGTTTACCGGCATGGGCGGATCCATCCCGATTGCGGGCTTTTTCAAGTCAATCTGGGGCATGGAAAGCCTGCTGATGGGCTTTGCCAATGACGATGACCGCATTCACAGCCCGAATGAGAAATACAACGTGCAGAGCTTCCACAAAGGCATCCGGTCCTGGGCGCGGATGCTGGACAAACTGGCACAAAACTAAACCAACAAAGGGCCGCCACCGTGCGGCCCTTCTTTTTGAAAGAAACCAGCCATGACCGACGACACCCCCATATTGCTGAAGGCTGCAGAGATTGACGCGATGCCGGGTCAGCCGAAAACACATTTTCTGAACCCCAATGCGCAACGCCTGCAGAAATCTCTGGGCGATATCTGTGGGCTGACCGGGCTTGGCGTGCATCTGATCGAAATTCAGCCAGGATCTGACAGCACAGAACACCATATGCATTATTACGAAGACGAATGCATTTACATCTTGGAGGGCCATGCCACCCTGCGGATTGGCGATACATATAAAGCCATCGGTCCGGGTGATTTCATGGGACATCCGAAAAATGGTGCAGCACATTCCATGACCAACACAGGCACAGCCCCCCTAAAGATGCTGGTGATTGGGCAGCGCTTGGATCACGACGTGGCCGATTACCCGGATCAGGGAAAACGCATCTTCCGAAACGCAGGCATGCCTTGGGATCTGACAGACATCACAAACCTGACCACACCCCACACGCCAAAGGCAAAAGAGTAGCTCAGGCCAGGGGTTTGCGCAGACTCAGAACCAATTTCACGATCAGCAGAACCACCGGCACCCCGTGCATCGCGAGATCAAACATATCAACCGACTGTGTCAGCGCCCCCGCCTTCAGCATCATCAGCTTTTCCACCAGATGCGGCATGGGGCGAAACGGGGCAAGGCCAAGGGCAAAAGCCACAAGCACCACATGAAGCAGTGGCAGGCGATCAATCAAATTTATAAGTCTGGTCATGCATCGCTTATGGCACAACCCCCTGCCCCGCATCACCGCGCGCAATGCCGCAGCCAGCCAGCCGAAAACCAAAATCCAAGGATTAAAATGAAAAAAGCCCCCAAAAAGGGAGCTTTTTCAAAAATGGCGCGGTTGACGGGACTCGAACCCGCGACCCCCGGCGTGACAGGCCGGTACTCTAACCAACTGAGCTACAACCGCGCTATGGGGGCTGTTTAGGGTTCCGGCCCGGTGGGGTCAAGCGACAAAATGCGGGTTTGTGAAAGTTTTTTGATCCCCCTTCACCATACGGTTTTCAGGCACCGTTTCCAACTCCCCCCAGCCCCTCGCCTTCGGCCGTCTGCATTACGGCAGCCAGTTAGGACAGCCCGCCGGATAAGTAAGATCAGGCCTGTTTTCAAATAATCCACTTGCCGCATTTGATATGATGGCCGCAGTTTTATCAGACACGAGCGGCCGCACACGCGTTGTACAGGCGAACCAAAACGCATGAGAACGCACCATCTGCCGTTCACTTCCCATCGCGGCCTGCATCGCCGCATCGTTAAACCCGTGCCTGTCCAACAATGCGAATTCCGGCCTTGGGTCATAATTGGATTGGTCTTCAGCTGGCCTCAACAAAGCCGAAATTAACGGGCCCGGACCACGTCGCGAGTTTGAAGAAGATTCTTCATATAGGGAATTCGTGTGCCATCCATCAAAAGCGGCCAACACCTCATCGCTATGTCTGGGGGTCAGCCATGCATGAACATAGGAACGCCCGCTGTCCCCGGAAATCCGACGGTATTCTGAGTGAAAGACATAGGCCGATTGCACGTTCTCCACCTCGCGTTCTAAGGCACAAATGCCTAATCCAGCAGACAGTATTCTGTCGCCAATTCCCCATTTTCGCCGTGGGGCGTTGAAACAGTCTGGCTCATGTATTGCAAGCTCATACCTTAGGATAGGATCGGTGCCAATTTCCAGTACATCCAATGTGCCGTCAAAAATTCGTTCCGCGCCTGCAAATTCGCATCCGTAGCTTGCATGACAGCCAAAAGAAGCGATTGAAAAGATGCCAGGCGCAACAATATGCAAGGACTTGCCAGGAAATACGATATCTGGATGTTCGGGGTTGGCATTCAGGAAGACGCTTTCCCGGACCTCACCAAATTGGATGGAGATGATATGCACGGCACCCGCCGCGAGATTGAGCCCTAAGATCCACACCAGCGGCTTCGCACGCCGCCAAAAATACGGCACAAGGATCAAGGCCCCACTGATCGCAAGCGTCAGATACCATAAAAACAGAAGAGCGGCTTCGTTGGTTAAATACAAATGAGGTCCTTTGGGGTGATACCTAAATCTTAGGTTTTCCTTGTGATTTTCGCAATAATGCAGTCACCCGATAATTTAACCTTTTCTCTGCCCCTGATAAACACTTCGTTCACAATTTTTAGGAGGCTTCGAGTGAGGTTTCGCATGGACGCCAGACATGATTGGCCTTTGACTGTCCGTTTTCATCATTTTGGCCACACAGCTTCGCAACCGCAGGAATTTTCTACAGTGACGGCGAAAGGTTAAATCCGCTAAGGGCCGCGGAAACGCCATTACTGGCAATACGCGCCAAGGATGGATGTGCGGGACAAAGCGCCATTTCGCATTATTCCGTGAATGGCAGCTTTGCCGGACTAGTTAGGGGGGGCTTTTAGTCTGCGCAAGGTGATGTTTCGGGGAACACCCAAATTTTCGAGAATAATCGCGGCTGAAGTGTGTAGGGCTTTCATAGCCGACTTCAAATCCCGCAGTCGAAACAGAGCACGCCCCCCGCATAAGAATCTCACGCGCCTCGATCATTCGCAGGTCTTTTTGGTACTGCAACGGCGTGGTGCCTGTCACGGATTTAAAATGTTCATGGAAAGATGACGGGCTCATGCTTGCAATCTTTGCAAGTTCGGCCACAACGAGCGGTTCGTGAAATTTGTTTCTGATCCGAATAATAGCTTTGGCAATTCGACTTGCGTGGCTATCGACGGAAAGTAGGTTCCTCAACATCCCACCGATCGGAGACATGAGCAAACGAAAGTGGATTTCTCTTACAATCGCCGGACCAAGCACCTGCGCGTCCAGCGGTGAATCCATCAATTCAAGATATCGGATCATGGGCGCAATGTAGGTGGGGTCTGCCGCAGTGGTCGAGAGGGCTGTGGTCGAAACGGTGGCAGTAGCTTCCTCTGAAATCACTTCGCCCACTTGCTCGTAAAGGCTACGCAGGATGCCCAGATCCAAAGAAAAAACCAATGCACGATATGGTGTCTCTGGACTTGCCTCGAGAATTTTTGCTGTGACGGGCAAGTCGTGGCTAACCAAAAATGCATCGCCCGGCACTAGGGAAACGGACTTCTGACCAATATGTATTTCTTTTCTGCCCTGTAGAATTAGGCAAATGAAGGGATTGTAAATGGCGGCCTCAAATGAGCTAACGGCTTCGCGCCGAAAAACATGTGCAGCGTTCAAATATCCTGTTGAAACATTGCCTTGGTAGGTTTCGTATCGCGCTGACAGGCGATGCAATTTCTCATGCGACATAACTATCTCCCTCAACCCTTCCTATCAAATGTGGTGTTAGATATCACGAAAGAATACAAACTATTGGAGGAATAGGCATCTTTTTCAGAGTTTCGGACAGGACGCTATGTAGCTTAGCCCCTAGGTTTAAATTCACCAAATCACAGGAGCGAATATGACACGATCTAGCCTTTTAAATTCCACCCACCTCGTCGCAACACTTCTTGCGACCACCTTTAGCGCGCCGTTGTTAGCTGACACATCTAACAACATGGCCTGCGATGGCTCTCTTATGCACGGTAGCATTACCCAGATCAGCGCGACCCATGCCACGATAGAGACATCCATACTGATCGACGCCGCTCCGGCAGAGGTTTGGGCCACCTTGACCAACTTCGAAGCCATGCCAGATTGGAGCACAGGAACGCTTCAAGGCATTACCGGCAACGTTGAAAATGGCGGTAGCGTGGTGGTTACTTTCCTGTTTGGCGTTGATGACGCGGGCAATCCGGTTTCTAATGAAATTCCGCATACATTGATCTTCAAAGGCGGCGAAAAAATTGGATGGTCGGATCCGTTCCCTGCAGATCTTGGCGGCGGGCACGATAATCATATTTACGCGGTTCGCCCCTGCGGAGATAAAACGCAGTTCACCCAATCGGATGAGATTGTCGACAACCCCTATGCCGTGAATTTCGTGACACAGCTTCTTCCGGGGTATCAACTGTTCAATGCAGAGCTAAAGGCCGCTGTAGAGAACTGATCGTCGATCTTGGCAGCGCGCTTTGTCTCAAACTGATGCCACAATACGCGCTGTCTGTTGAGCTGCCACCAATTTAAAGAAGTTGGCTGCTCCACCAAATGATTTTTGTAGATTTGGGCTCTTTCCTGCCATTCGCGGCACCACCGATCAATAACTGCTAAGGGCTGAGAACACTCACTGTTATCAGAATATGGGTAAATCAAGCTGCTGCAACTTTCGCTGCCAAACATTGCAAGCCTCCGTAGGGGCCACACCGCAACGAAAAAGACCTCCCAAAAGGAGGCCTCTTCTAAGCAGTGATGGCGCGGTTGACGGGACTCGAACCCGCGACCCCCGGCGTGACAGGCCGGTACTCTAACCAACTGAGCTACAACCGCCCACTGCGTTCCCGTTTGGGAATGAGCGGTTTCTAGAAGCAGCCAGCCCTGGCGTCAAGCGCTTCATGCATGTTTTTTCAATCTTTTTTGCATTCCCTCTGAACGTGCAAACCAAGCGGTATCAGAGGGCTGTCAAAAGATGGGTAACCCCCATCGAAACCTTAATTTACGTGCCAACCGAGGTTGCATTGTTCACAGCAATATCACCCGGTTCCAGATCTTGACCACCGGTCACAAAGGCGACGGACACACCGTTCACCTTGATATGTGCGCCGGTATCTTCGGCGTTGGCTTCGATGGTAATCTCAGGCGCATCAGTCGGAACCGTATCGTCCCAGGCAAAATTCACCTCGATCTTGTCAGTGCCGGCCTCAAAGTC
>NZ_JBMYXF010000036.1:0-32510 GCF_049608145.1 Halocynthiibacter sp. | reverse complement strand
ACACCACGGCGCGACGTCTGATTGCCGCTTTTGGTGGGCCAGTTGCGGCGCCTTCTGCGAACCCGTCCGGGCGGATCAGCCCGACCAGCGCGGATCACGTCATTGATGGGTTATCAGGGCGGATTGATGCGGTGATTGATGACGGGGCCTGCCCTGTGGGTGTGGAAAGCACGATTGTTGGCTTTGACGGCGATGATGTGGTTCTCTTGCGCCCCGGCGGCCTGCCTGCGGAAAATATTGAACGCTGCCTTGCGCGCAAACTGAAACGCCCGGAATTTGCCATGGGTGACGGCGATCAGCCGATTGCGCCGGGACAGCTGACATCCCATTACGCGCCTCAGGCGATGGTGCGGTTGAACGCAGACCAGGCCTTGCCCCATGAGGTTCTGCTGGGCTTTGGCCGGGTGGAGGGTGCAACCGAAAACCTGTCGGAAAGCGGAGACCTGCAGGAAGCGGCGGCAAATCTGTTTGCTATGCTGCGCAGGCTGGATGCGACCCGCCGGGCGATTGCGGTGTCACCTGTGCCCGATCATGGGCTGGGACGTGCGATCAATGATCGTCTGCGCCGGGCCGCTGCGCCCAGAGACTAAACCAGAGACTAAACCCGCAGGACGTTTTCTTCCCCGTTTTTCAACTGGATCACACAGCCCTGTTCTTTCGGAAGGACGGCCAGGTCTTCCATGGAAAGCCCCAGCCAGAGACCACGGATCACCACGGAAGTGACACCATGGGTGACAATCACAGAGGGACCTTTGAGATGATCAAGGAATGAGATCACCCGGGCACACATGTCAGAAAATGTTTCACCATTTGGACTTTGAAACAGCCAGTGGTAGTCGTCATAATCGCCCGTGATCTGCGTGCGGATTTCTGTGCGTGTCAGCCCTTCCCAATCGCCAAAGGCGACCTCTTGCAAGCGTTCATCCTGCGCAAAAGGCACATCTCCCAAGGCAATTTGCGCCGTATGCACAGCCCGGCTTTGGGGGCTTGCGAAACGATGGGGGTATTGCGCCAGCAGCGGTTGCAAGATCTGGTTCTGGCATCCTGCCTGTGCTTGCCCCAGTTCCGTTAGGTCAGAATTGCGCCGCCCCTGAAAGCGCCCAGCAAGATTCCATTCCGTCTGACCGTGGCGCAGAACCAAAAGATCGGGCCAGTTATGCAGGCGAACTGACATCACGCATGTCCCGCGCTGGCAGATAACATGATTGGATCAACACCGAGGCTTTGCAGCGCGGCGGTCCATTGCTGCTCAGGTGCGGTTTCAAACACCAGTTCTGGCGTTGCATCACAGGTCAGCCAGCCGTTCTGTAGGATTTCCCCGTCAAGCTGTCCACCGCCCCAGCCCGAATAGCCAAGTGCCAGAATTGCACGCACAGGGCCCGTACCTTCGGCGATATCACGCACGACATCTTTGGTTGCCGACATGGAAAAATCATCATCCACCCGCAACATACCATCATCGGGCGTATATTCCGGCGAATGCAAAACAAATCCACGCCCCATTTCCACAGGTCCGCCAAAATGCACATTGGGTTCCGTGGTGCGACGGATATGTGGAATTTCAAGTTGTTCCAATAGATTTGGAAACGTCACATCTGCGGACGGCTTATTGATGATCAGCCCCATCGAGCCCTCATCCGAATGCGCGCACATGAAAATCACGGATTTCTCAAACCGGGGATCACCCATTGAGGGCATGGCGATCAGAAGCTTGCCGCAAAGATCTGCGGAGGTCCGCTCTGTCTGGTTATTGTCAGCCTGTGTCATACTGTATGATATGACTTTGGCGGCAGGCAGGTGCAAGGGGCGATTGGCGGAAAGACGCAATGCAGCATGTGCTCGCCGGAATGTGAGTTTTCTTTCACAAACGCATGGCTATGGTGGCGGTATGAAAAAATTCTCTGCATTCGCCTTCTCTGCTTTGACCGCATTCACCTTGGCTGGTGCCGCCCCCACCTTGGCCCAAGGGTTTGAAAGCGTACGTGACACCCAGATCCTGAACGGCTGGCGTGAACGGGATGGGACGCGCATGGCGGCGTTTCGCATTGATCTGAATGAAGGCTGGAAAACCTATTGGCGTGCACCAGGTGAAACCGGCATTCCGCCGCAATTTGACTGGTCACGGTCGCGCAATGTGGCCTCTGTACAGTTCCACTGGCCCCGGCCCGGCATTCACGACAATGCGGGCGTGCGCACGATTGGCTATAAGGACGCCCTGATTTTGCCGGTGGAAATCACCCCGATTGATCCCAGCCAGCCTGTGCATGTGAATGTCCAGATGAAACTGGGCGTCTGCGAAGAGGTCTGCATTCCTCTGACCCTAGATTTTACCGATGATCTGATCGGCAACACCGGACCAGAAGCGCAGCAAACCGACATTCGCTTGGCCATGGCACAAAAACCGCAAAGCGGGCGTTCGGCCGGGATGGGACAAGTGCAGTGCACTTCCAGCCCAATTTCAGATGGTATGGTTCTGACCGCATCCCTGCCGGGGCATCGGATCGGCAATGACGATGTGGTGGTGTTCGAACTGCCCGATCAAAAAATCTGGATCAGCTCGGCGCAATTGACACGTGAAGGCAATACTCTGCTGGCGCAGGTGGATATGGTGCCGCCATCGGCCACACCTTTTGCCCTAGATCGTTCTCAGGTACGTATCACCGTGATTGGCGAAGATCGCGCGGTGGATATTCAGGGCTGTCACGGCTGATTACGCCAACCGACAATCAGACGGGTTGTGATCAGGACAACTGCGCTGATCCCCGTAAAGATCAGTAACGCAGAACTGCTGGCAGATCCTGTAAACATGGGTAAAAAGCTAGGCAAGCTCCCTGTAACAGCGACGCTTCCGAAACTTAGAAGGAAGGCCCCTGCAAGCACCGCCCCACAGCCCAAAAGGATTGGCTGCAACTTTGTTCCCGGCCTGCGCAACCCGCGCTTTAGCGCTGTGAACTGACGCTTCAGATCAAGTTGCATAGCCAGAAGTGCCGGCACCACCAGTAAAACGAGGATCATGCCAAAGCCCAATCCATAGACCAGGGTGATCACTGTAGGTTTCAGGAATTCCGCTTGAACAGAACGTTCAAACAACAGCGGTGCCAGGCCCAGAACCGTGGTCAATGTCGTTAGCATTACGGCCCGCAAACGGTCACAGGTGGCGTCAATAATTGCGCTGATCCGATCCCGGTTTTCTGAGTATTCCTCAACTGTGGTCACCAAGACAATGGAATCATTGATGATAATCCCGGTCATACCTATCAGCCCCACAACAGAGAACATCGACAGCGGCACTTCCCAGCTGACATGCCCAAATATCGTACCGATCAGACCAAACGGCACTATCGCCAACACAACGGCCGGGCGCATCCAGCTTGCAAAGATCCAGGCCAAAGTCAGGTAAATTCCGATCATACAAAGAGAGAACCCTAGGAAAGCATCAGACAGAAATTCCTGTTCCTGTTCGGCAAGCCCTGCGATCCGGAAGGCCACCTGATGATCGCTTTCAATGTCTGGCAGAATTTCACTGCGAAGGATCTCGTTGATCTCTGCTGCGCGGGTAGGGTCATCTTCGGAAATATCACCTGTAACCGCGATCAAACGAATGCCGTTTTCACGTCGCACCGTGGAAAAGCCCTTGCGGCTTTCGACGGTCACAATGTCAGACAGTGGTACATATTCCCCGCCCGGCGTGCGCATATGGGTGCGTTCTAGAAAGTCAGCGGTCAGTTCATCCACCGGCAATTCGACGCGAATGGCAGCGGAACGCGGACCATCTGGATAGGTCGCGGCTTCGATTCCGCCAAGCCGGTTGCGTAACACGCGCCCCAGCCCATCAATGGTAAAGCCCAACGCCTGGCCCTGTGGGGTAAGCTCTAGGATCAGTTCTTCCTTGTCATAAGCCAGATTATCTTCAAGAGCAGACACTTCGGGGTAATGCTGAAGGGCGGTTTTCAACGCTTCTGACGCTGCCTTCAATGTATCCGCGTCTGCGCCAAAGAATTCCACATAGAGAGAGTCACCACCGGGCCCAGACCGTGACCCGCGAAAGCTGACCGTTTCTGCACGGGGATGATTGCGCACCTCATCCTGCATGTCAGCGACAAATTTAAACGCAGACCAGGGACGCAGATCCGCGTCAATCAATTCAATCGCGATACTGCCCAGCTGGTCTGGTGTTTTGGCATCCGTACCGGACAATCCACGCCCTGTATTGCCGCCGACTTCAGCCAGCGCATAAGTCATGGGCCAAGTCCCGTATTCTCCTGCGTAACGCTTGCCAACCGCATCCGCAGCACGTTGCAATTCGCGCATCATCTCGAAACTGTCGTCACGGGTGGCACCAGGGGCCATGGCAAAGTTGCCATAGATAGAAGACCGCTCTGGGCCGTTAAAGAACCGCCATTGCACATCGCCCCGGATAAACACCGCCGCCTGTGTCGCCAAAAGAAACACGGCCCCGGCCAGCACCGCGTAACGGGCGCGCACGACCCAATGCATCAGAGGGCGGAAGGCAGCTTCGCGTAGCCAGCGGAAACCTTTGTTCACCTGGCGGTTGGGCCAGTCATACCAATGTTCTTTGGCGCTGTGTGTCAAGGCATGGGCCATATGATTGGGCAAGATAAGGAAACATTCCATCAGTGATGCCATCAATACAGCAACCACCGTGAACGGAATGTCTGAGATCAGATCACCAAAGCGCCCACCAACAGCCACAAGCCCAAAGAACGCGATGATCGTGGTGATGGTTGCCGAAAACACCGGCGCAGACATGCGGATCGCGGCGTTTTCAGCGGCCGCATTCGCACTTTCACCAAGACGACGCGCCCGGAAATCGGCGTGTTCCCCCACAACAATCGCATCATCCACGACGATACCTAGGGTGATGATCAGGGCAAAAAGAGACACCATATTGATCGTCAGGCCAAAAATATACATCAAGGCAATCGTGGCCAGCATGGCAACTGGAATGCCCGCAGCAACCCAAAAGGCGATACGGGCGTTCAGGAACAAAAACAGCAACAGCAGGACAAGCCCCAGCCCCATCAGACCGTTATCCAGCAGGATATTCAGGCGGCCTGAAATTGCTTCGGCACGGGTGCGGATCAGATCAACAGATACAGATTCGGGTAAAACTTCGCGCAACTCGGATGCCACACGTTCTACATCACGTTGCACTTCGATTGCGTCGCCCTGCCCAGATCGATCCACCCGCACAGAAATCGCGGGGTCTTCGCCAACGAAGTAGGCGCGTTCACGATCAATACCACCACGCGAAATCCGGGCGACGTCATTAATGGTCAAACGTGACCCATCGTCATTTACACGCAGGACAATGGCTTCGATCTGATCCACAGACCGGGTTGCCGTACCGGTGCGCACGCGGGTGTTTGTACCTGTCACATCGCCTGCAGGATCTGAATTCACCTCACCGGCGATAGCCCGGGAAATCTGTTCCATTGTGACGTCATGCCGGATCATCGATTGCATCGGCACTTCGACAACAATTTCACCTGCAGCAATACCCCGAATGGTGGATCGGGTAACACCAGCGGCAAACAGGCGTGTCACCAACTCATCCGCGAAACGGCCAAGTTGCGCCACACCTACGGGACCAGTGATAACGACATCTGTCACACGATCCCGCCAGTTGCCCCGACGCACATTTACGTCTTCGGCATCTTCAGGCAAGTTCGTAATCGCATCGACAGCAAGCTGCACATCATCAGAAGCACGCCCCATATCCTGCCCTGGTTCAAATTCCAGCCAGATACTGGCGCTGCCTTCACGTGAAGACGCCTCGGACGAGGTTACGCCATCAACAGACAAAAGCGCCGGTTCCAGCACCTGCACAATCGCACTGTCGATATCTTCCGCACCAGCGCCCTTCCAAATCGCAGAAACGGTGATGCCTTCAACAATGACATCCGGGAAGAACTGCGTACGCATTTTCGGCAGGGCGGCTATGCCCAACGCGATCATCATCACCAACAGCAAATTGGCAGCCGTACGGTGGCGGGTGAAATATGACAGAATGCCCCGGGCGCGTGACATGGATCAGCCCCCCATACGGGATTCGATGCGTTCCACCACCTGGGCGGGCACGCTTGGTTGTGCAAGTTGGTCCAGCACACGGGTACGGGCGGCGTCAGGCATACGCGTGTTGCCTTCAACAAAGGCGATCAGTGCGGCGCGGCGGTCTTCTGTCAGCTCAATCAGGTCTTCCTGGCCACTTTCCACGGTATCCGGGTTCATAGGGCGCACAAGGATGCCGGCCCCCAGAAGCGGCGAGCGTTCCGCAACGATACGTTGTCCCGCAAGCCCATCTGCCGCAAGGATCACATTATTGCCCTGACGACGCAAAAGCTGTGCTGGCAAGGTTTCCAGACGATTATCATCATTGACCATCAGGACAGTACCATCCGCATCCCATGCGGTGGCAGGCAGCAGGACTGTATTGTGCAAAACCGGTTCCTCCACCTTGACGGTCACGAAGTCACCTGGACGAAAGCCTGCAGGGGTTTCAAGTCGGGCAAACAACAACCGTCCGGTCTGTCCCGCCTCAACGGAACCGCTTTCCCGGGTTACAGCCCCCGCGCTGATCAGATCCACACCCAACACATCAAGGATGATCTGCACCTGTGCGTTTTGCAGGCTGCCACTGTCATCCAGAAGCCGGGTATATTGCGCAGTAGAAACACGGAACGACACTTCCAATTCAGACGGATCCGTCAGGGTCGCAAGCCGTTCATTTGTTGACAATAGCCCGCCCCTCACAATGGACACATCGCCAAGGGTTCCGGTGAATTCTGCATAGATTTCAGTATCCTTTAGACGGCGCTGCGCATCAGATACAGTCAAATTCTGACGTGCCAGCCCTGTTGTCGCCTGATCAAGTCGCGCTTCGGCCTGTGCAAGGGAAAGGCGGCGGGATACAACAGCCTGCTGTGCCTGTGACGCCGCAAGTTCCGCAGTTTCCACGCTGGCGGCGGTACCTGCACCACGCGCCAGAAGATCACGCTGTCGGGACAGCGCGGCATCACGCAGATCGCGCTGTGCTTCTGAAGCAGACAAATCATCCTGGGCAAGGGATAGCGAACGCTCTGCATCACGCAAGCCAGCTTGTGCTTCAGCCAGAGTGTTCAGCGCAACGTCAAGAACTGAACGCGTATCAGCCGGATCAATCCGCGCCAAAAGCTGACCTTGCTGTACCACACCGCCGTCAACAAAATTCTCTGCAATTTCAATCACACGACCGGAAGATGTTGCCCGTAGATCAAGACTGCGGCGCGCGCGAATTTCACCAAACACTAGCAATTCAGGTTGTAGATCCTGTGTGTCAGGTATGACAACATTTACAGAAAACACCCGTTCACGCGATCCCGCGCCGTAGCTTTCGCTTTCACCACGCGATTTCAGTGCGGACAGCACCGTCAGGCCCGACATGGCCAGCAAACCAATAGTCAGGGAAAGAATAAAAAGCCCGGTCAGGCTACGTGTGAGAAACCGCATGGGGATCCTTCCGACGTGGCGTGCCCCAGTGATCGCGGGGCAATTGATACATGTTCCGGGATTATACGGTCACCGGGACTATTTCCGTCGCTCATTTTCAGTAAGACGCGGAAAAATTTCCACAAAGTTACAAGGCATGTGGCGGTAATCAAGTTGGTGCTGCAAAATTTCATCCCAACCATCTTTACAGGCACCAGGACTGCCGGGCAGCGCGAACAGGTAAGTGCCCTTGCACACGCCACCGGTTGCACGGCTTTGCACGGCGGATGTGCCGATTTTTTTGATCGAAACCATGGTGAAAAGCGTACCAAAAGCTTCGATCTCTTTTTCATAAATATCGCGATGGGCCTCCACAGTCACATCACGTCCGGTCAGCCCAGTTCCACCGGTGGAAATTACGACGTCAATCTCAGGATCATCACACCAGGCGCGCAGTTGCGCTGATATATCAGCCCGTTCATCGGGAATAATATCGCGCGCGGCCAGAACATGCCCGGCCCCTTCCAAACGTTTCACCAGCGTATCACCGGATTTATCTTCAGCCAAAGACCGACTGTCAGACACAGTTAGAATGGCGATGCGCACGGGGATGAATTCACGTTCGGACATAGTAGCCTCTGTTAGGGTCGGAGTTTCGCCTGGATTTCCAGAAGATCATGCCAAGCATCGCGTTTGGCTGCAGGGGTGCGCAGCAAATAGGCCGGGTGGAACATCGGCATGACAGGCACATCCTGTGCCTTGCCCCAAGTGCCGCGTAAACGTTGTATGCCGCGCTTACCCAGCAGGGCGTCACAGGCGATGTTACCCATAAGAATGATCACATCCGGTGCGACCAGTTCGATGTGGCGCTGCACAAACGGGCGCATCATGTCGATTTCCTCAGGCAAAGGCTCGCGGTTCTGAGGCGGACGCCAAGGCAGAATATGGGTGATATACACGGCCTGTTCAGCATCGACCGCATCCCGCGCCATATCAATCGCGCCCAGCATTTTATCAAGCAATTGACCGGCCGCACCGACAAAGGGTTTCCCCTGGCGATCCTCTTCGCGATCGGGCGCTTCGCCGATGATCATCAGACGGGCATTTGCATTTCCGTCGGAAAACACAAGATTGCGCGCGCCCCGTTTCAACTCGCAGTGATCGAAACCTGACATCGCCGTTTCCAGAGCATTCAAATCCTGTGCTCGGGCGGCTGCAGACTTTGCCTCAGCCACCGGATCAGGACCAACCACCTCAGGAACAGGAAGTGCCTGCGCGGTTGCCGTCTCAGGCTTAGCTGCGCTAACGGGCTTTGCGGGAATGTCGTACCGATTCACAGGATCTTCCGAGAGCGCTTCATCCGCCCCCAGTTCGACCTGCCATTCAAGGGCGGCACGTAATTCCCAGTGATCCATAGATTCGAGCTTCATATCCCAAAACTACGCCAGCCCAGCCTGGAAGGAAACCGGCCATTTCGTCCCAGAGCCAAGACATCCGTACAGCTGGGCAACTGCACCCTCTTGCCCCATGCGCCTTCTCCCCCTTATAAGCAGGAAAATCATGATGGAGTTCTCATGACCATCCGCGCAAAACATCTGCTGGGGATCGAAAATCTCGCCCCGGATGAAATCACCGCCATTCTCGATCTGGCCGATCAGTATGTGGATCTAAACCGGCGTCAGATGAAGCATTCCGATGCTCTGGCCGGGCTGACCCAGATCAATATGTTCTTTGAAAACTCAACCCGAACACAGGCGAGTTTTGAGATTGCAGGCAAACGCCTTGGCGCGGATGTCATGAATATGGCGATGCAGGCGTCTTCCATCAAAAAGGGTGAAACCCTGATTGATACGGCCCTGACGTTGAACGCCATGCACCCAGATATTCTGGTGGTGCGTCACCCCCATTCCGGTGCCGTGAACCTGCTGGCCTCTAAGGTGAACTGTGCGGTTCTCAATGCCGGTGACGGCAAACATGAACATCCGACCCAGGCCTTGCTGGATGCCCTGACAATCCGCCGCAAGAAAGGCCGCCTGCATCGCCTGTCTGTGGCAATTTGCGGTGACATCGCCCATTCCCGCGTGGCGCGATCCAACATCCTGCTGCTGGGCAAAATGGAAAATCGAGTGCGCCTGGTTGGCCCGCCCACCCTGATGCCATCCGAGGTGAAGGAACTTGGCGTCGAAGTTTATGACGACATGCGCGAGGGGTTGAAAGACGTAGATGTGGTCATGATGCTGCGCCTACAGCGCGAACGTATGGATGGCGGCTTTATCCCGTCGGAACGTGAATATTACCACCGTTACGGACTGGACGCCGAAAAGCTGTCCTATGCCAAGGACGATGCCATTGTCATGCACCCTGGCCCGATGAACCGAGGCGTGGAAATTGATGGCACAATAGCCGACGACATCAATCGATCCGTTATTCAGGAACAGGTAGAAATGGGCGTGGCTGTGCGTATGGCGGCCATGGATCTGCTTGCGCGCAACCGAAAAGCAGGAAATGGGAATGACACAGCAATATACGCCTGACCTGCCTGAAGACGAACCCGTCATCCAGACGATCAAACCAACGGTTTCTGCTTATCTTCTCAGATATGTTCTCTGGATTGGCATGCTTGTTGCCTTGCATTATGCTGATCTTCTGGGTGAAACCGCATCTGAGCGAATTTTCCAGACCTTCGCGTCCCTGATCGTTTTCATGGGTATCGAAGCCTGGCTGATCGGAGAACCCTTTTACTGGTTCAAGGCCTTGCGTCGTCGCTGGTATCTGACGCCTTATCGGCTACACATCGGCAACCCACAGGTATTTGACGTGATCGATCTCTATGACATCGACAGTATCGGGATCTGGATGTTTTGGGGTGTGCGCCTTTATGCCCGTGACGGGACTGTTCACAAATTTGATTATACTTGGACCCCCAGAAAACTGCGCGATCAAATTCTTGATGCCCGTGCGCGCGCGAAGGAACTGGAATGAATTCGTTTTATCGCAGTCTGACACCAACAGCCCCTCTGAAAGACGATGAATATATTGTCACAAGCTTCACAGGGGATCGCAAAACCTATATCCGTGACCATCTCTGGCTTGCTATCTTTGCAATGCTTCTTGGTATGGCCGCCCTTTGGCTGATGGGTAACGCCCATATCTGGACTGGCGCAGTTGGTGGTCTCTTTGCGATCACCGTGCGTGGGTTTTATCTTGCTTCTGACGATCTGAAAGCCCGCTGGGATCTGACCAATCAACGTATTATGGGGCCTCAGGAACGTATCGCAGATTTTTCTGAGATCGTCGAAATGAAGGTGATCATCAGCTCTGTGCAACTGATCACCCGTTCGGGGTTGAAGCATCTGATCCGTTTTCAGGCCGACCCCAAAGATACCCTGCGCCAGATCGAAGAAGCCCGCACTAATGCCGCATTGAATGCTGATGGGTAACCCGGCCGCGACACATAATTCTCCTGATGGGATATATCGATGAAAACACTGCTGACAAACGCCCGCCTGATTGATCCTGAAGCCGGAACAGACAGCATTGGCACACTATTGATTGCAGATGGCATCATCCAAGCAATCGGGCCAGACGCTGAACAGGCAACAGTGGACACCCGGATCGATTGTCAGGGCAAGTGCCTTGCGCCCGGGATCATCGATATTGGCGTCAAAATCGGCGAACCAGGGGAACGTCACAAAGAAAGCTATCGGACAGCCGGCCTTGCCGCCGCCGCTGGTGGCGTTACCACTATGGTGACACGTCCGGACACGACCCCGGCGATGGATACCCCGGAAGCCCTCAGTTTCGCCAGCCGTCGTGCATCCGAGGTCACTCCGGTCAATGTCTTGCAAATGTCTGCCTTAACCAAGGGACGTGACGGGCGCGAAATGGTTGAGATGGGGTTCATGAAAGATGCAGGTGCCGTGGGGTTCACCGATTGTGACCACGTGGTGCGTGACCCCAAAGTGTTTTCCCGCGCGCTAACCTATGCACGTTCGCTTGGCGCTTTGGTCATGGCCCATCCCCAGGAACCCGACCTCAGCAAAGGTGCCGCCGTAACCAGCGGAAAATTCGCCTCCCTGCGCGGCCTGCCCGGCGTGTCACCGATCGCTGAACGCATGGGGCTTGAACGCGACCTGGCGCTGGTTGAGGTTTCAGGCGCGCGTTATCACGCAGATTGCCTGTCCAGTGGTACTGCTCTGCCCGCATTGCAACGCGCAAAAGACGCAGGTCTGGATGTAACAGCGGGCACGTCGATCCATCATCTAACCCTGAATGAATTTGACGTTGATGACTATCGGACATTCTTTAAGCTGAAACCGCCGTTGAGATCCGAAGATGATCGTCAGGCAATGATTAAAGCTGTTGCAAGCGGCCTGATTGATACGCTTTCCTCGTTCCACACCCCCCAGGATGAAGAAAGCAAACGCCTGCCCTATGAAGAAGCCGCATCAGGTGCAGTTGGGCTTGAAACGCTTCTGCCTGCGGCCATGCGCCTATATCATGCGGGTGATCTGACACTGCCTCAACTCTGGCGGGCGATGTCACTGGCGCCTGCGCAACGACTGGGTCTGGCTGCGGGTCGTCTGACAGCAGGCGCGCCGGCAGACCTGGTTCTGTTCGATCCCGACACGCCCTTTGTACTTGATCGCTTCCAGCTTCAGTCAAAAAGTAAAAATACGCCCTTTGACGGGGCTCGGATGCAAGGCAAAGTGTTGATGACCTTCGTCGCCGGACACGCAGTGTTTCAAAAGGACTGATCCAAATGCCATTTATCGAAACTTCACAGCCAATGCTGATCTTGGTCGCCGTTCTGGGATACCTTGTCGGATCAGTGCCATTTGGCATGATCGTGACCCGCATGATGAACCTTGGCAATCTCCGCGAAATCGGATCAGGCAATATCGGCACAACCAATGTCCTGCGTACTGGCAGTAAAAAAGCAGCCGCTCTCACTTTGCTTCTCGATGGTGGGAAAGGTGCCGTGGCCGTTCTGATCGCACATGCCATTTTTGCCGAGGACGCTGCCCAGTTGGCTGGCTTATGTGCTTTTCTTGGGCATCTGTTTCCTGTCTGGCTAAGGTTTAAAGGCGGGAAAGGAGTCGCAACTTTTCTCGGCATCATGTTGGCGCTAAATTTCTGGATTGGTCTACTATGCTGTGGGACCTGGCTGCTGATCGCAATCAGCCTGCGAATTTCATCCATGGCAGCCCTAGTCAGCGTTGCCATATTGCCTGTCTGGATGACACTCTTACAGCAGGGCCAATTGCTGTTGTTAGGGCTAATCCTGACCATTCTGATTTATGCCAAACACTGGCCTAATATCCGACGCCTGCGCGCGGGAACCGAACCTAAGATTGGCGGAAAGTGATACCTGAGCTGAGCCAAAAACTCCTCCAGGTTCGATTAAAGGCAGCCAAAAAAAGACGGATCAACGAGAGATGTAGCGTAAGCGTTGCGAAAGCTGCTACTGTGTCCGTCGTCATATAAAATGGGACATCAGAGCGGTTTGAGCATCGGAGACTCTAGTTCGTTCTATTCCGCCTGTTTTTGATGTTGCAAGCGGCGTTGTTCACGGCCTGCCCGGCAGGGTTATGCGCAGCATGATCCCGAGAGGGGGCCAATGACGTGACGAGAGTACAGGTCCAAAATTATGGCCAGATACAACCATCCTTCCTCTGTCCAGATGTAGGAGTGGACTTGTCGCGTTTAAGTTCCGATTCTTTGACTTGGTATTTTGCCGCAAAGGAGAACGGAAATCTCAAACGGACACAGTGAAAAATTTAAGCGAGATGCGGTTCTGAAACAGGAACGCGCACTCTTAAAAAACGACGGCCTTCTTTGCGAGTCAAAAACAATGAGGTTTGCATTTATTGACAGGATGAAGAAGGACTTTCCCATCGAAGCTTTGTGCCGCGTTTTGAAGGTGGCCTCGCGTGGGCGGCGCGCATGACGGATGCACCCAATGAGCCGACGCCAGCGTGATGACATGATTTTGTTGGCACACATCAGAGAACAGCACCGCCTATCTCATGACAGCTATGGTCGCCCCCGATGACTGAAGAACTCAAAGAGCTTGGGTTAGCGGTTGATCATCGCCGCGTTGGCTGGCTGTACATGGCAGTGGTTATTGATCTCTATTTCCGGGGCATGGTTAGGCAGGCCCGCTCTCATCAATACTGCGTACCGATTACCGCGCAGTAATCAGTAATAGGCTGAAGAAGAGCTTCGCAATCCACGCACTACAAATGGCGATTAACCTGCGCAAACCCGAAACCGGATGCGTTCACATACGGATCGTGGGAGCCAATATTGCGCGCATGAGTACAGGAAAATCTTGCGATAGCAGGGCTTCCAGATCTCAATGTCGAGCAAGGAAATTTCTGGGATAATGCTATCACGGAAACCTTCTTCAAAACGTTGAAAGCGGAGCTGATCTGGCGACAAACTTGGCAAACAAGAAGGCAGGCGGAGGCTGCCTTGTTCCAGTACATCAATGGATTTTTGCAATCCACGCAGGAAGCATTCAGCATTGGGCTACAAAAGCCCCCTCTCGACAGATTGCTTTGCAGTCGCCTGCCGGCAATGCTTAGCATTCGAAAGGAAGGTCGCGTAAATAAGCACATGGATCGGAACAAATCCGTGACAAGTCCAGGGGCTGTGTCAGATCAAGTCGAAACTAATACACAATAGCAGGCGCGGAAACCGCGCCTGCCTTATTCCTATTCTTGGGGTGTCAGCCTAGGAACTCAAAATGATCCTGACTTGAAGCGAACCAGACATCTTCGGTCAAAATGGTCTTGCCATCAGCGGTTGTTGCAGAGGATTGCATCAGGTCACGCCCGTCGTCATCGGTTGCCAGATGCATTTCAACGGAAATCTGCTCAATCTGGAGACTGCTAAGAGAGACAAGCTCGCCCTCATCGACAATCGCGTTGCCATCATCGATCCAGAGCTCTAGGCCAGACAGCTCGCTGCCGGTCAGTTGCCCGTCACCATTAACGTCCAGTTCCTGCAACTTGTCATACCCGTTGCCATATTGACCGCCCTGGTCCCCGAACAAACGATTGCCATCCATATCTGTCGTGGCCATACCATCACGGTTATCGATCAAGATACCGTCTCCGTCGCCGGAAAACCATTCGATGATATCCTCGGTGCCGTCCCCATCAATATCAAAGAACACAGTCCGGCCCAGAATATCATCAGCATGTTTATCCTGTGATGATGTTGCACCCGTAACCCCGATTTTGCCATCTCCATTGAGGTCAAATGCAATGGGAGAGTAGACCCAAATCTTGACTTCGGCAGTATCGGTGTTCCCATACTGATCCTCAATCGTGTATTCAAAGTAGTGATAGGAGTTGTAGTTAGAGTGGCCGGGCAGCGAACCACTCACGCGGACTTCGCCTGTATTTTCATTCACAATCGTTGCAGAGACAGACCCATATCCCGACTCTGTCTTGTCGATTGAGATCATTTTCACCTTTGAGCTCGGGTCAAAAATGTCATTGGCGAACAGGTTATAGTTGAGAGCCCGGCTTATCGTTCCGGATCCGTTGTCCATGTTCATGGAGTACACGTCATCAATCGCATCCGGCTTAGCGATCACATACATACCCGCATCGATATCAGTCCGTTTCTGACCATCGCCGAGCGCCACATTAACAACGCCTGAAGCATTGACATCGCTGTCGAGGGCGCCGTTGCTGCCTGTCCCTTTTTCGGTAAAGGTGTATTTTGCATCCGGTGAAACTTTTACGGTGTAATCGCCTTCCGCAAGCTTGTTGAAGATATAGTTACCATTGCCATTGGTTTTCGTGGTCTGCAGAATGTTTCCGTCTTTGTCGAGAAGGGAAACTTTGATGCCAGAAGCGTTTGCCTCACCGGCATCCTGAATCCCGTCACGATCTTCATCAATCCAGATCCGGTTCCCGATAGATCCGGTCCCACGGTAATCCAACATCAGGCCGCCATCGATATTGGAGAGGTGTTCACCATCATCGAGAGTAAAGAGGTCAGTTGTGCTGTCAGTGTCTGTGAAGTCGTTGTCTTTTTCGTCATCTCCGCCCACATACATGGGGCTGATTGTATAACCGTCCGGAGTTTCCATGCGAACGAAATAGTCACCTTCGCCAATATCATCGAAGGTATAGTTCCCGTTGTTATCCGTTACCACGGTGGCAAGGACGTTGGTTCTCGCGTCTAGCAGTTCAACCTTTATATTCCGCGCTCCCTTTTCACCGGAATCCTGAAGGCCGTTCCTGTTGGTATCATACCAGATACGATCACCAATTGAGCCTGAACCACTGAAATCAGAGATGAAACCCGCATCCACATCGAGTTTTTTCTCACCGTCTCCGAGAGTAAACTGCGCAGTTTCACCTGAGGCATTGATATCGCTGTCTATGGTGTCATCAGAACCGCTGTTCCGTTCAGTTGCAATATGCCCGTCAGGAGCACTGAAGCGCACTGAATAGGTGCCCTCTCCAATATTTTTAAACAGATATGCGCCCTTCTTGTTTGTTGTGGTCGTAAGAAGAACCACACCGTTTTCGTCAAGAAGTTCGACCGAAACTTTCCGCAGGCCATCTTCATTCTGGTCCTGAATACCGTCCCGGTTGCTATCCAGCCAAACGCGGTTCCCGATGGATCCGGTTCCGGAAAAATCTCTCACAAGCCCGGCATCGACATTCGTAAGATCCTGGTGCGCGTTAAGTGAAATATCGTCGGTGATACCTGTCTTCTGGTTAACGTCACTGTCAAAGTCATCTTCGGTATCAACCTTTACTGACATTGAATCCAGGGTCCAGTCGTCGCCACGCGCATGTTTTACAGAGCTTTGGTCTGTAATCCGGACGATCAGCCCTTCACCAGTTCCGCTCAGCGTGATGGACTCAGGCTTTTTGTAGGACTTTTTCACCGAGCTCCAGTCATAGCTGTCGACCACAACCCCGTTTTGATCAACCAGTTCGAACGTCGCGCTTGCGGAACCGGCTTTCCCGGTCTTCTTACTGTCGTGCATGTTTTTAAAGACTGTCATATCAATCTTCAGAGATTGATATACGTCAGCGTCACCCACAGCAATTTCGATAGCTTCGCCGTTCTTTGTATCATCATCGCCCTGGTTGAAATGCAGGCCGTCAACTTTTGAAACAGAACCTTTCCCAATCTCTACATCCAGGCCGTTCAGCTCAACATCGGCTTTCGTCCATGATTTTGCAGAATCCATAAGTTCGGCAGGGGCGGCTTTTGATTTAACCGAAGAAGGAACCACCACACTATCTTTAACGGTGAACAAGAAACCATCCGGTTTTTCGACCTGCACCCTGTAGTCAGCACTTCCGATCTTATCGAACAGGTATTTCCCGTCTGCATCTGTTTGTGTGGTTTTGATAACGGTTCCGCTGTCATCCAGAAGGTGTACAGTTACGTTGGCAGCGCCGGCTTCTCCTGCATCCTGTACGCCATCGCGATCAGTATCATACCAGACTGTATCACCGATAGATGAGCTGACTTCTTCCCGCACTTCACGGAAGTCGAGATTACGTTTCAGAGGGATCGCATTTGAACCATCCGGGAGAAGGTCCGGATTACCCGGAAGCAGGAAGGCCCCGTTGTCAAAGTTGTCACCATTGGGATCTGAGTGCCCGTCATTGAGATCACTTCCCTCGAATACATCCAGAATACCGTCCCGGTCACTGTCAGTAGAGTTCGCGATCTGCTCTGCTGTTACGCCTGTACCATTTTCTTCGTAGTCTTTCAGACCATCATTGTCGCTGTCATCATCCAGATAGTCATAAATGCCATCCCCATCTGTATCAGCCGGCGTCAGCCCTGCGACTTCATAGGCATCATCCAGACCGTTCTCGTTCGCATCAATCCCGGAAGGCGCGATATATTCGCCAGTAAGCTGCAATTCGACGTTATCTGTAATACCATCATTGTCGCTGTCCTGGTCGTGGATGTCATAGATACCATCTCCATCGGAATCCAGGGTCGATATCGGAGAGGCCACAACATCCAGATTGTTCAGCGCCCAGTCATCCGCCCGGCTTGATGTTTTTGGCGAGAGATCTGTCACGCGTAATGTGATCCCAGCACCGTTTGCGTAAAGGTTGATCGGAACACGCTGCTGATTGCCAAGTTCAGAAATCCAGGTTGCTTGCGCCAGAACAACACCATTCTCATCAACCAACTCAAACAGTGCGGATACAACTCCAGGCGTGGAACCAAGAGCGGGAAAGAGCTGCGAAACTTCGAAACTGACTTCGACACGCTCTTCCAGCCCAGGCGTGTCACTGCCCAGTGGGATCTCAGTTTGGCTGGTAACCTTCGTATCAACTTTCTTGTAGTTGAACACCAAACCGTCATTCTGAATTGTGATCTGATTGGTTTTGTTAGCAGCCAGCCCCTTGGCTGTCACGCCTGCGGCTTCCCAACTGGCTTTGTCAGAAAACGAAAGCTCCCGCGCTGTATCAGGCAACCCGCTTTCGGTGCTGTCAAGGAAGCCATCGTTATCATCATCCACATCGATAAGATCACGAATACCATCCCCGTCGGTATCTGACGTAATGATAAAGCTGGCGAATGTGATTGGGCCATTAGGGAAGGTGAAATAGTTGATCGGTTCGTCAACATCAGGATTCGCGTCTTTTGCACGTGTGATGGTCAGCGTTCATTTTGACGATCGTACCGCTGGCAAGCGTAATTGTCTGATTTGGCTGAGTGGCGAAGATAACGTCGGTGAACGGAGGGTTGCCACCCGGGTTAAGAACCCGCAGCCCGGGCAGAAATATGGGGTGGAGCGCATCATTCGCAAAAACATCAATTGTGACGCTGTCACCGGCTTCTAGACTTACACGTCCGTCATCATTGGCTTTTATCATAGGTTTAACCTTACTCTTTAGCTATACATGTAGTTGCCCCTTCTGGTTACAGCTTCAGGAAACCAAGGGGATGAATGTCAGATCGCGCTCTGGCATTGATTTTGGGAAGCACCGGGGTGACCGATACAATTGAGGACCCTTGCAGGGTTCTTCAGATGCCGTTTGATCAGCTCTTTTTGTTTTCGGGGAGGGGGAATAAAACAGGCTGGTTCCATTTCCTCTCTGCGCAAACAGAGTTCGGGAAATATCATGAGAACCTCGACAAGAGCGTCCGGCGACATTGCTTTTTGAGCCTGTTCACCCAGCAACAATGTTTCAGCAGCGATGCCTTCAGCATAGATGATCTGGTGACCGTCCATCAGGAAATGCACATAGGTGACAGTGTCAAGCCAGGCCAGTTCTTCCACGCCCGGCAAGGCCAGCAGCTTAACAGCTGCAAGCAAAAGCTCATCGCAACCAAACATACTTTGTGCGATTTCAGAGCGAAGCAAAATACGATGCTGGCGGGAAACAAGCAGATCCCGCTCAGGCATACCCTGTCCCAGCGCCCCGGCACTGATGCAGATCGGCCGGCAATTCTCTGCCATTGGCTCGCTCGTGCTACCGAATGTGCGCAGACCGACCCAACGAACCGGGCGGTACACGCCATCCTGACACAGCAGTAAATCGCCAGGCTTGACCTTTGCGGCTGCAACCGGCCCGTTCATCGTTGTGATTAACGTGTCGGCGGTAAAGCATACGGGATCATCATCCAGCTCAAGGCTGTAATGCGTACCCAACCCATTGTCTTCATTGATATATTCAAGACTAAGCGTTGTGAAATCACGTGTGATCGTCAGGGTCAGACCGAGGTTGCTGCTGCTGCCATGTATCGCCCCATCGGGAGAAAGCTTTGGAGACACTGAGCCTGTCAGAGGATCAATCGCATTCGGATCCGGAGAACCGCCGAAGAAAGGGTACGCAGAAGGTGGCAACCCGGTATGAACGCCAAAGGGATCCCCCCATTCAATGGTTGCCTCACCGCTGGCGATCAGATCGTTGATGTTCACACGAACACCATCAAGAAAGACAAAGAAAGACTCAACCGATGCCGGAGAAGTGCCCTGTGTATCGGTCAGCGCATCAAATCTCAGACGGGCTCCACTGACCTGAACCGGGTTTCCGCTGGAATTGGTCAGGCTGTGCACCATGTGCTCGCCGTCTTCCAGTTCGTCCGTTTCAGCCCCGAGACTGAACAATGTCTCCGTTCCGGGAATTCCACTTACGGCTGGTGAAGCGATCCCATAATCCATATCGGTTGTAGTGCGCAGATTAAGCGATGTGCCATTTGACAAAGTAAAAGTAACGTCACCGCTGTGATTTGCGGGATCTGCATCTGTCGGAGTAATTTTCTTAAAGGCCATTGGAATACCATTACCAGTTAACTTAAAAACACCCCCCAACATGAGGGAAACACAATGGCGACCAGCAATAATCCGATTGTAAATTCAAAAGGCGTTGCTAAATACATATACTGTTCGCTTCTTTCATTATGGCGAATTTACTCATTTAAATCAATAGGATGTAATGTTGTAAATTAAAAACAAATATGCCCCCTGAGTTGTAATGCAGTCACTTTTGCGCGCATCACTACCGCCTGCTATTCGTTATGATTGCATTCAATTCATGACCCACTCATCAAACAACACGCGCCATATCGGCCCCTTCTCTGGCTGTATGAGCGATCAGTTAACCACAGCCAGTGCCGCCCCTGTTGCAAATAGTGTTTGCGGCTAAATGTTACCCGTACCAATCATTCAAGCGCCCATTCACAAACAGTGCTTCCAGTTGTTTTGTGGAAAATGGATATCGTTTGTCCAGAGTATTCACTGGGTCATGCAGGTCCAGTTTTTCCAGGCTTGGTATCACCAACGTGGAGTCATTCCGTGCGCAAGTCCTGAAAAATTGTCGTAAGTTCCGTAAATGACCATTCACATGACTGATCGAGATACTTTCGTGCTGGGGCGACCGCGCTTCCAGCACCTGATGTATACTCATGTTGGGATAACGCTTTGTGGCATTGCTTGGTAAATTCTCCAATGCTCCTCTGAACGCAACGACGCTTTTCCGATCTATGCTGCTGATGTCAGCGGACGGGCCATAAAATTCCGACAGTAGTTTTAAGGTATGAGACATTTTCGAATACCCCTTCGGCCCTCTCGTGACACGCACTTCCTCTAATACCATGGGTATCAGCAGGTCTAACGTTGCCTCACCTTTGGGGATTGCTGGTGATACGGAGAGCGGCACTCTGGGTTCTTGTGTCTCAGCGTTTATGAAGAATGGATTGTCACCCTGTGCTGGAGTGTTTGCGTAAAGGTTGACCGCATCAACATGTACTTGCGTAAGTGCCTCTCTGATACGCCGTAGCAACTTTGTGTAAGCCGGGGCATCTGGTGCCAGTGTCAGCCCTCGCTGCTTTAACATCAAACGGGCATTCACGTTTGCAGCATCAGGAAGATCGAAATCCGATAACAATGCATGTAAGACGCTGCTACGACCATCTTCTGGTATGGATTCAGCTTCTTGCTGGTCGGACGGTAACCGAAAGAAATCTGCCATATCACTGGCCGCTTCTTCTCGGTAGTTGTGGTACACTTTACGTGCCATGTCCGCGATCTCAGCATCAGCCAAATCGCTGATCCGCTGAGACACCTTGCTATCGCGCTCAAGTAGTTCATTAAACCAAATGTATAAATCCGAACGTTTCTTTTCCGCGACCTTGAGCGCCGCCGCACGATTGGTCTCATCAGTGCTGCGGTGAATTTCGCTACTCCCGACCAAATGCACCACAGGTTTGGGTACATATACACGAACATGCCATGTGTCATTTTGCCGGTATACTTTGGGTGCAGTACGAGGATGGAGCATACGCAACTCGTAGTACCAAATCGTAGTAAAATCCACCCGAAAGCCCAGTGTAATAAGGGATTGTCTTATTTATAAGGCTGGAATTGGTGTTTGGTGGAGCCTAGCGGGATCGAACCGCTGACCTCCTGCATGCCATGCAGGCGCTCTCCCAGCTGAGCTAAGGCCCCATCCTAGATCGCCGCAGCAGATCTTAGTCTGTGAAGCGGTGTCTAGAAGGTTCGTCCGGGCAGTTCAAGCATATTTCGCCGCCCCGACGTAATTTTTTCAACTTTCCCAGCGGAACAGAAAAGCCGCCTAGAAATCAGTTGTCGTCATCATCCGCCGGAACGTCTGCGATCTCTTCAAGAGAGACGTCACCTTCGTCTTCATCGTCCAGAACATCATCGCCCAGATCTACATCTGTGGTGTCATCATCGTCCAGAACCACGTCAGCGTCATCCACCAAATCTTCTGGTTTGGTTTCAGCTTTATCGGCAGAAAGACTGCGTGTCTTACCGCTGGTATCGATGTTAACTGTCTCACCCGTATACGGGCTGACGGGCGGGTTTTTGTTCAGGTCGTAAAAACGTTTGCCGGTGGTCGGGCAAAGGCGTTTTACACCCCATTCTTCTTTGGGCATGGAATTTCCCTTCGCTTTGCGAGTCTGCTTAAGAGAGTCGCGATGAACTGCCACAAGACACCAGAAAGGTCAAAGGCTTTTCGGTGAGTATAGCCGTTTTCCCGATATTTTCCCCGGCTTATGCGGGATTGAACGTAAACTTATCTGCTGAAACACGATAATTGTCCACTGTCGCCTTTTCGTTCAGAAATCTGGCGATATAAATGGTGCATGATTTTGCAAGGTATTCCACCCGTTCATGTTGAACTAAAACGCAATGCGCGTGCGCGGCGTATGACGTTGCGCGTGTCGCGTCTGGATGGTCGGGTGACACTGTCTGTGCCAAAGCGTCTGAAGGAAGCCGAAGCGCGCGCGTTTGCAGAGGAAAAGGCAACCTGGATTCGCCAGCAGCTGGATGGACGTCCTGAAATTCAAACACCGCAGATTGGTGTTTCGCTGTTGTTCGAAGGTCGGACGTACCCGGTCATAGCCGGCACAGGGCGTGCGGCCAAGTTTACAGGGGATGCTTTTTCAGTGCCAGGCAATGCAGATGCAACGCCGCGCAAGATTGCAGCTTTGTTGAAACTTCTGGCACGGGATCGGTTGGTGGCCGCGTCTGATGGATATGCCCGGGCGCTTGATGTCGATTACAGTGCTATTCAGTTGCGCGATACACGATCGCGCTGGGGATCATGTTCGTCACAAGGCAAGCTAATGTATTCTTGGCGGTTGATTATGGCCCCGCCAGAAGTTCTGAACTATGTCGCCGCACATGAAGTTGCCCATCTGCGTGAGATGAACCATTCACAGGCCTTCTGGGATTTGGTGGCGCAGATCTACCCGGATTACGCGGTCCCGCGTCGGTGGTTGCGTGAAAATGGCAATCAGTTGCATGTGTGGCAATTCTGATCCCGTCTTGACCTGAGTGTGTATTTTGTGATCACAGTCGGATATGCAAAGTGCAACAAAGCCCAATGACACCCAGGCCCCGACCCACGATCTGCTGTATCGCAGTCTGCGCACGCAGATTATGCATGGGGAACTTGGCCCAGGCGAAGCTCTGACCGTGCGCGGTCTTGCGGCCAAATGGAATGTCTCCATGACCCCGGCCCGCGAAGCGCTTCGGCGCTTGTCCGCAGAAGGGGCACTTACGATTTCTGCCTCGGGGCGGGTGTCCACGCCAACGCTGTCTAATGATCGGATCGAAGAACTGGCGGCTCTGCGCGCATTGCTGGAGCCTGAACTGGCGTCTCGTGCCCTTCCGCGTGCGCATATGGCGTTGATCGACCGGTTGCAGATGATCAATTCGTCGGTGGCCGAGGCCGTGGTGAAACAGGATGCTGTCGCCTATATTCGTACAAATCTGGAGTTCCACCGTACGTTGTACCTGCGTGCCCATGCCCCCGCGATGCTGGCGATGACGGAAACTGTATGGCTGCAGATGGGGCCAACCATGCGGGCATTGTACGGGCGCTTGCGCCGGGCTGAACCACCTGCGAACCACCGGCTGATTATTGCTGCTTTGCGTGCAGGGGATGAACCGGGGCTGCGTCTTGCGATCCGTGCCGATGCGACACAAGGGTTGCGGATGTTGGTCAGCTGAATAGGTGTGTTCGCAAAGCACGTGCTCTTTGTCGTCTTGCAGCTATCGTGTTTGATTGTTTTCAGGCTAAATCTTGCAGGAACATAAAGCGGTGTAGAATGAAACATGGGTGATATCTGGGACGGTTTGCAGGCGGCGGCCTGGCTGTTGATCAGCTTTGATGCGGATCTCTGGGAGATCACGTTGCGGTCCTTGCGTGTCACCTTTTCAGCGTTGTTGATTTCCTGTGCTATTGCCATGCCATTGGGGGCACTATTGGTGTTGCGACGGTTCTGGGCGCGCCGGTTTGTGATTGCATTGCTGAATTCCTTGATGGGCCTTCCGCCGGTGGTGGTGGGGTTGGTTGTGTATCTGATGTTGTCACGCAGTGGGCCATTTGGTGTGCTGAACCTGCTGTTCACGCCCACGGCGATGATCATCGCGCAGGTGATTATCATCACGCCACTGATTGCATCGATTACCCATCAGGCGCTGCGTGAACTCTGGAGCGAGTATCACGATCTGCTGATTTCCTTGAACACCAGCATCTTTCAGCGGGTCTGTACCCTTCTGTGGGACGGCCGGCGGACGCTGTTAACGGCTGCCCTTGCCGGGTTTGGCCGTGCAATTGGTGAAGTGGGTGCAATTATGGTGGTGGGGGGCAACATTGATCATGCAACCCGGGTTCTGACAACGGCCATTGCGCTTGAAACTGGCAAGGGGGATTTCGCCATGGCGCTGGGGCTTGGGCTTGTGCTGATCGGCCTTGCTGTCACTGTTAATTTGCTGATCCACTGGCTGACCGGCACAGAAAGGGCAGGGCGATGGTGACACCCATACTGCCTTTGCGCCTTGATGGTGCCTTTGTGAAACGACGTGGTAAGGTGCTGGCCGGGCCTGTTGATTTGTGTCTTCAGGGCGGTGGCCTGACGATCCTGATGGGGCCTAACGGGGCTGGCAAAACCACGCTTTTGCGCATGATGCACGGAATCGAACGCCTGTCGGGAGGATCAGTCACTTGGGCTGCAGACGAAGAAACGGCCCGGGCCGCACAGAGCTTTGTCTTCCAGACGCCGGTGATCATGCGTCGGTCTGTGCTGGACAATCTCGTATATCCCTTGCGCCTGACCGGGGTTGAGAAAACGAAGGCCCGGCAAAAAGCACGGGATGCCTGTGCGATGATCGGGTTGTCAGCCCAGGAAAACCAACGTGCGACGCGTCTGTCAGGGGGCGAAAAGCAGAAACTGGCCCTTGCCCGTGCCCTGATCCGCGATCCACAGGTGTTGTTTCTGGATGAGCCCTGTGCCAATCTTGACGGGGCGTCCACCAGGGAAATCGAAACCCTGTTGCAGGCTGCGATCGGCCGTGGAACACGTATCATAATGAGTACTCACAGTATTGGCCAGGCCAGACGACTGGCACGAGACGTTCTTTTTGTGCATCGGGGTGCTTTGGTTGAACACAGTCCTGCGGATGTATTTTTCACCAGTGCACAAACGCCCGAAGCACGGGCCTTCCTTGACGGAGATATTCTGGAATGATGCACAGCATATATGCATCCCTTGCCGCACTGGCCTTAACTGGTCCTGCGCTTGCGGATGAAATGAAACTGGCGGTGACCACTTCTTTTCACAATTCGGGGCTTTCTGATATTCTGCTTCCTGTATTGACGGAAGACACTGGAATTGAGGTTCAGTTGCTGGTGGTTGGCACCGGCCAGGCGCTGCGTTTGGGCGAGGCTGGTGATGTGGATGCGATTCTTGTGCATTCCCGTGCAGCGGAAGATGCGTTTATCGAGGCGGGCTTTGGGACGTCGCGTCGTGAAATCATGTATAATGATTTCATCCTTGTTGGGCCCCAGGCGGATCCGGCAAATGTGGGGCAAGCAACAAACATTCGCGATGCGCTTTGGGCGATATCTGGTGGGGCGGCCCCGTTTGTCAGTCGCGGCGATGACAGTGGTACACATAAGCGCGAAAAATCCTTGTGGGAGGTCGCTGGTATGAACCCAGAGAGCGCTGAATGGTATCGCGCGACTGGTTCTGGCATGGGGGCTGCGCTAAACACCGCGTCTGGCATGGGCGCATATATTCTGACAGATCGGGCAAGCTGGCTGAATTTTGGCAACAAAGATGGCATGATGCTGATCTTTGAAGAGGACGAAGCGCTGTTCAACCAATATGCCTATCTGCCGGTGAATGCAGATTTGCACCCGCATGTGAAGGCTGATCTGGCAGAAAAACTAGAAGACTGGCTGGTTTCAGACCGGGCCGAAAATCTGATCAATGGATATGAAATCGATGGTCAGACGCTTTTCACCTTTAATGCTGTAAGATAAATAAAACCCCGGTCCACAAAATGCGGACCGGGACGCCGTCGCGACGGCATTTCTATGCCCACCAGCCAGTCGGGGCAGAGAAATTTCGGGATGTTATTCGGCAGGCATCGCCGCGCCAGACATGGAGCCTTTGGCGAAGTGCAGACGGTGCAGCTTCAGAACAAGTACGATCATTGCGAACTGTGCGATCAGGGCAGGGGTATTGGCGATCCAGTACACGGTTGAGAATTTCTCGATCACACCGTTCGCAACCAGGCCTTTATTCACCCAGAAATGCAGCATCACAGACAGCGCAACCCCCGGACAAACCAATGCATAAGATCCAGCAGACCGTTTGCTTTCGGGTGTCATGAACTTGGCGCTGTAGTTAATGCGTTTCAGAACCGCCATGCCCAACATCAGAAACAGGATCTGCACGGCCAGAATACGGGTCAGCATCAGGAAGGTCGCACCACTGGCGGCATGCACGTCAAAGGTGGTGTGCAGCCCGTGGTCAATGCGCAGCAGAGCAATGCCAATCACGGTCAGCAGGGGAACAATCACCATCAGGGTAGGTGCTGCTTCTTCGGCAATGCCATGTTCTAGAATTGATCGTACCGCTAGCACCAGGGCCACAGCTGCGACAATAACAGTGGTCATCATCATAAAGCTTGAAAGCGACAGGGATGCAGCCACGACCCATGGAGTTTTTGACATTGCAGCTGGTGCGGCCATGCCAACAGCAACCATTGACAGGGTGAAGGATGCGAGAACCTGAGCAAAAGAATTGTTGGCTTTGTGGTTGAAGCCGCCTTCAGAAAAGACGCGTACAAGGAAAGCCCCCAGCAGTTGAAACGACCAGATCCCAACCAGAACAAACGCGATCAGTGCCAGTGGGAAAAGATATTCAACAATCCCCCAAAGGCCTGGAACAAAAACCAACCCGGCGATAAAGCCTGCATTGATGGTCATGGCGGCTGCAAGAGGTGCAGCGAGAAGCTGCGTTTCTGCATTGGTGCCCATCAGGTTTTTATAGGCAGCGGAGGCCTTGAATGCGGACAGTTGGCGTAGGTTAAACACCATCAGAGCGACATGCAGGACAGTCATAGCAGCAATCCCGGTCATGCCGACAGTTACGATCAGTTTCCCAGCGGCCCCACTGCTGGCGAAATGGGACATAAGATCCTCAAACACGGGCACAGGGCGTCCGGTATGAGGCACCCAGAACATGAGATACATAAAGAATGTGACGGACAGACCGCCCGCACCAAGGGCAGCAAGAAAATACAGTGGTGACCAGCTCCGGCTGGCGACGCTTTGTGTGTGTGCAGACATGATGTGTCCTCTCGTTTGATTCGGTGGAAACCCACCCGTTGAGAGGAAATTGTCTGATGTGCCTACTGCTGTCGGTGATATTGTTACAAATGCAATGAACCGGCTGAGGTTTCTGCATCTGTTTCGTTATTCAGGGCCGCATTGGCATATGCACATGCGGCCCTGAATGTGGATTGACCTGCTGGTGGTGTTACTTATTCAGGCACATAGCGCGGATAAGTGATTTTACTGTGACGGGCGAAATCCAGGTCTATTTCTACCGTTGCAAACGGGGTATCCGTATCGGTTTCCGCCAGAATGTCGCCTTCGGGGCTGATAATCCACGACAAGCCGCCGCAATTGGCTTTGTCTCCTTCCGGGCACCAGAGGTTTGACGACAGACCATAGGCACCAGAACACACAGCCGAAGCCTGTCCGCCCGCCAACCACTTGCGTTGTGATCCGTGTGGTGTCGCGCGTGGAATACATAGCAAATCCGCACGCGAGGCCGCATAATGACGGGCCCATTCCAGGAACCACATTTCGGTGCATATCTGAACGCCAATACGCATGCCCAATGCCCGGCCGATATCAAAGCTTTTGTCACCCCGGTCATACCAGGTATGTTCCCAATAGCCTTTCTCATCGGGCAGATAATATTTCTCATGCAGGCCACTGGTCGTTTTGCTTGTGGCATCCCAGAGATATGCTTGGTTGCGGCGGCTTCCCTGTGTGTTCACAATCGGGCGGGTCCCCATGATAGCCTTTGCACCCAACTGATCAAAGACAGCAATGCGGGCTTCGTGATCTGTGACAGCCTGTGCCCAGCGTTCATCAGTTGGGTCTTGATCCGCCGCCAGCCAAGCAGACAGGCTCATCTCGGGCAGCAATAGAAAATCAGTGTTTGCGTCCTGAACATGTTTTGCCAGCGCCTTTAGTTCACCATCAAGGTGCCCGGGACGCGGGTCGATCTGACATACTGTGACTTTCATAATCTCATCTCCTCATTGATAGGGGCAGGGTAACTCCCAAGGTGATGCAATTCAGTAGGTACAACTTTGCGTTTCAACATAATATTGTACAAATTGCTGGACTGTGCGATCATTTTGATATGGATGATACAGATCATGAGATAATTAAATTGCTTAGCGATGATGCGCGTATGGCAACCAGCGACATTGCACGAAGGTTGTCGGTGTCCCGAGCAACTGTGCAGAACCGAATTGACCGAATGCGCGATCGCGGGGTGATCCGCCGCTTTACGCTGGAACTGGGCGAGAATGAAGACAGCGGGCTGATCCCGGCGCTTCTGTTGATCCGTCTGAAGCCCGGGGACAGCCGGCCTGTGGTGGCAAGGTTGAAGAAAATTGCCGGGCTGCGCGATATTTGCGCCCTGAACGGCAGTTATGATCTCGCGGCGGAAATCACAGTCGGGTCGCTGTCTGCGTTGGATGAAACTCTGGCCAGAATTCGGATGTTTCCCGATGTGGCTGAAACCAATTGTTCGGTGCGTCTGCGGCGGTTTTCCTGATCAGATTGGCGGGTGCAGGGTGCACTCACCCGCCATTTCCGAATTCATTTGCCCTGCCAGACCGGATCCCGTTTCTCAGCAAAGGCCTTTGCGCCTTCCAGCTGGTCCTCGGACCGATATAGTGTTTCCACGGTTTCAAACTGGCTTTTGGTGATTTTGTTCATTGCGTCCTGGAATTTCATATCTTCCGCTTCGCGCACCACTTCTTTGATCGCCGCGTAAACCAGTGGCGGGCCGGACGCCAGAAGATCCGCCATCTCGCGCGCTTTCGTCATCAGATCAGCGCCCGCATGGATCTGGTTGATCATGCCCCAGCGTGCGGCCTCTTCCGCATCAATCCAGCGCCCGGTGAACAGCATTTCCATCGCGATGTGATAGGGGATGCGTTTGGGCAGTTTGATGGATGCGGCATCCGCCACCGTGCCAGAATTGATTTCGGGCAGGGCGAAGCTTGCATGATCGGCCGCCAGGATAATGTCGGCAGACAGGGCCAGTTCCAGACCACCGCCACAGCAAATGCCGTTGACCGCCGCAATCACCGGTTTGTTCAACCCGCGCAATTCCTGCAAGCCGCCAAAGCCACCCTTGCCGTAATCTCCGTCAACCTCATCGCCATCGGCGGCAGCTTTCAGATCCCAACCCGGGCAGAAGAATTTCTCGCCCGCGCCGGTGATGATTGCGACGCGCAATTCGGGATCATCGCGGAATTCTGTGAACACTTCGCCCATAATCCGGCTGGTGGCTAGGTCAATGGCGTTGGCTTTCGGCCGGTCCAGCGTGACTTCAAGCACATGGCCCTGGCGTTCAGTTTTAATCGGATTATCGGTCATTGTTTTCCTCCGGTGCGGATCAGGGCGTCTGCTGCGATTGCCACGTCGGGGCCACACATCAACGGGTTGATTTCAATTTCTTCAGGGGCCTCGGCCACGACCGCAGCCTGCACTGCCATGACAGCATCTGCAATTGCGTCTTTATTGGCCGCAGGCTGGCCGCGATAGCCATTCAGCAGTTTTGCGATTTTCAGGCTGTTCAGGGCCTCTGATACGGCGTCACGCGATGCGGGGACCAGCAGTGATGCGCTGTCCTGCAACATCTCTGTCAGAACACCGCCTGCTGCCAATGTCAGGACCATGCCATGCGCCGGATCATGGACAACACCAACCAGAAGTTCTGCGATTGTATCGGTGATCATCTCTTCCACGAGAAACGTCTCACAAGGCATGTTTTTCGCCGCAATAGACACTGATTTAGCATTCATCAGGTTTAACACCACCGCGCCTGCATCTGACTTATGCGCAATGCCTTCACCCTTCAGAACCACGGGATAGCCGATGATGTCAGCCGCTACAGCTGCCGTTTCCGGACTGGTGGCGCGGGCTGCTTTGGGGATGCGCAGACCATGCCCTGCCAGAAGAGATTTCCCTTCGGCTTCCGACAACGTAACAGTGTCTAGTTCGGTCGTTTTGGGCAAGAATAGACACTGTTTAACGGGTTTCCTCATGCCGATCTGTGCCGCCACATCCATGGCTTCAATCGCCTCTGACATGCCCGCAAAAGGGACAACGCCCATGCTGATGAGCCGGGCGGATATCTCTTCAGGTATGTTTTCCGGCAGAGAAGACAGTAACGCGACAGGGCGGTTACTTGCTTTCTGTGCCTCGGAGGCCGCAACAATCACATCTTCCCATTCCTCCGCTGAACAGCGATCCGAGCGAGGGAAGTCGACGACGATCACGCCCATGGCCAGGTCCGAGTCCATCATGGCGGTGAAACATGACGTTAACGCCGCACGGTCGCCCCAGATATAGGTGTGGTAATCGAGAGGGTTGGCGAGCGCGACTTTCGGCCCCAAAGCTGCGCGCAGGTCGGTCTTTTGGCGGCTGTTCAGTGGCGGAAACACCAGACCTGTGTCATGGGCCGTGTCCGCCATCAGACTGGCTTCGCCGCCGGAACAGGACATGGAGGCAATGCAGTTTGACGACAGGGGCCCGGCCACATGCAGTAGCTTTAAAGTCTCTAATAAGGCGGAAAGCGATGAAACCTGCCCGATGTTCAGTCGCTTTAACAATGCCCGTGCACCTGCGTCGCTGCCCGCAAGTGAGGCCGTGTGCGAAATCGCGGCAGCCTGGGCGTGATCCGATTTCCCGATTTTTACGGCGACGATGGGTTTGCCCAAACGCGCGGCCTCGCAAGCCATGGCTTCAAACCCGCGCAGATCGTCGATGCCTTCGATATGCAGGCCAAGGGCCGTCACGCGTTTATCCTGCAAAACCGCCTTGCCGATTTCCGACAGACCAGTCTGTGCCTGATTGCCTGCGGTGACGACATAGGCCAGAGGTAGACCCCGTGCCTGCATGGTCAGGTTGATCGCGATGTTGGAGGACTGCGTGATCAGGGCCACGCCGGTTTCAGCTGCCACCCCACCATGTTGATCCGGCCAAAGCGCGGCACCATCCAGATAATTCAGCATGCCGTAACAGTTGGGGCCGAGGATTTTCATCTCGCCTGCGGCCTCAAGCAGGGCCTCTTGTTTCTCGGTCCCGTCCGCCAGTTCTTCCTGCGCCTCGGAAAAGCCCGACGCAAAACAAACCGCGCCGCCCGCATCCATGGCCGCAAGTTCACGCACAACGTCAATCGTTGCGTCCCGGTTTACGCCGATAAAGGCGGCGTCAGGGGCATTGGGCAGATCGGATAGACCCGCAAAAGCCAGCAATCCACTGACTTCTGATTTTTTCGGATGCACGGGCCAGATGTCCCCCTGAAATCCCACTTTTGTGCATTGTTCGATCACATTGGCGCACCAGGCCCCGCCGCCGATCACGGCGACGGAACGCGGGCGCAGCAGTCTGTGCAAATCCGCCATTTACGCCCCCAAAGGCCGCAGTAGATCGCGCGAAATGATATGGCGCTGGATCTCGCTGGTACCATCCCAGATCCGTTCCACCCGGGCATCCCGCCAGAACCGTTCGATCGGAAAGTCATCCATCAAGCCCATGCCGCCAAAGATCTGTAATGTGGTGTCTGTGACTTTTGCCAGCATCTCGGATGCATAAAGTTTCGCAGACGCAATTTCGCGGTTCGCGGGCAGGCCTTGATCCAGGCGCCAAGCCGACGCCAAAGTCAGCCAATCAGCGGCGTCAATTTCGGTGATCATATCGGCGATCTGAAAACCAATGCCTTGGAATTTGCCAATGGGTTGGCCGAACTGGCTGCGTTCAGCGGAATAGTTTAGCGCATAGTCAAAACACCGGCGCGCACGGCCAACGCAGAATGCCGCCACAGTAATGCGGGTCGCGTAAAGCCATTCGTTCATCACGGCAAATCCGCCGTCAACTTCGCCCAGAACCTGAGCGTCGGGCAGGCGGCAATCATCAAAACTCAGGATGTAATTTTTGTAACCTTTGTGGCTGACGGAGTTATAGCCTTCGCGCACTTCAAAGCCTGGCGTGCCGCGATCAACAAGGAAGGTTGTAATGCGTTTCTTCGGGCCGCGCGGGGTTTCATCAACACCGGTTGCGATGAAAACGATAAAGAAATCCGCATGTTCCGCGCCGGAAATGAAATGTTTCGATCCGTTGATCACCCAATCGCCACCATCACGTATTGCCTGACACTTCATGCCGCGCACGTCAGATCCGGCGTCTGGTTCGGTCATTGCAAGGGCGTCCATCCGTTCGCCACGTACAGCGGGTAACAGATAGCGTTCGCGCTGTTCCTCATTGCAGGCCATGAGGATATTTTGTGGGCGACCGAAGAAATGGGTCAGCGCCATGGAGCCCCGGCCAAGTTCCCGTTCAACCAAAGTGAAGTCCACATGTGACAGGCCTGCACCCCCGACTTCTTCTGGGAAGTTGCAGGCGTAAAATCCAAGATCGAGACACTTC
>NZ_JBMYXF010000035.1:0-34450 GCF_049608145.1 Halocynthiibacter sp. | reverse complement strand
CAGACGGTGATCAGAAAATGGCAGCATAATTGCCCCACGCTTTGGGGTACTCTCCGCTGCAAGGTGACAGAATCCCCGCGTGCCTGCAGGATACCGTTGCCGCCATAGGCCAAAAGAAAGCCGGGCAGGGCAAAGATAAGCCATGTAAAATACTGTGTGCCTGCGTCGCGGTATCCGCCTGGCTCAGACACCAGCGCGATCAAAAGCGGACCAAACCAGATGGCTGCAATCATCAAGCCAAGTGAGGCAATCGCACCGTAACTTATGCCCTGGGCCGCAAGCGCGCGGGCCTCAGCGCTTTCGCGACGACCGCGGGCATTTCCAACCAAGGCCCCCATCGCAGAACCAAGCCCGAAACCAACGGCCATGGTGATGAAAAATGCTTGAAATCCAATGGCCAATCCGGCCTGGGCTTCGGTCGAGATTAAGCCAGCGAACCAGATATCAACAACGTTATAAAGCGTGCTGAACACCATACCAATCGCGGCAGGCACGGCCAAGGCGCGAAAATGCCCGGCAATGGATCCCTCGGTCAGATCAATTTCCCGGTCCGGTGCGCTCATCGGCGTTCCGCCTGAACGGTCAAAAAGGTGAATGTATCGCTAAGGACCTCTACAAAACCATGGCTCAGCTCGGCATCAATGGACAGACTGTCCCCCGGATATAGGGTGAAATCTTCAGCGCCATATCGATAGACCGCTTCACCGTCCAGCACCTGAATATATACGACACCATGGCCGACATAGGTGGGGGGCTGTGCGTCCTGGCGGATCAGGGTGACGCGGCGGGCTTCAAACTGCAGATCGCGCCGGGAATGGACCGCAAGATTAATGAATTCATGGCTGTGGCCCTGGGAAATACGGTTGGATTTTAAGCCTTCGCCCGCCCGCACCAGCGTATAATCCGTATGCCCGCTGGCGGTTTCGCGAAACAGGCTGACCAGAGGGACGTCAAGCGCGGAGGACAGTGCACAAAGAGAACCGATCGAAGGGGACACCTGACCATTTTCAATGCGGCTGACCATCGCAGCGGATATCCCGGCGTTGGTCGCAAGCTGGCTTGCAGACCATCCCTGCGCCCGGCGCAGCTGTCGCAGGGCCGCACCGATTGCATGGTCAATCCCGGTTTCTTCGCGCGCGCTTCCTGTGCTCATCTCAGCCTTTCTTATGGGCGAAGGCCCTGGCGAACCGCCAGTTCAGATAATCGCCACATGTGATGGGGTCTTCTTTCGGGCTATAGTCCGATCCAAAGACATCTTTTGCATCAATCATCGTTTCAGGATTTGGGTCATAAGCCAAGACCAGAGACAGGCGTTCTTTGCCAGAACTGTTCACAACCCGGTGTGGGGTGGATTTATACGCGCCATCTGTCCAGCGACTCAGAAGATCCGCAACATTGACAATCAACGTGCCTTCAATCGGTGGCGCTTGGATCCATTCGCCATCAATATTTTCCACCTGAAGCCCGCCAACACTGTCCTGACACAGCACCGTCAGAACGCCAAAATCAGTATGAGGCCCAACACCAAACTGATCCTTGCCCGCATTTTCATCCTGTGCCGGGTAATAAACAAAGGAATTTCGCGACAAAGGGGCGTCATTGCTGCGCAGGAAGAAATCCTGATCCAGCCCAAGCCCCAAAGCAAACCCCTGCATCAGATGTTCCGCAACCCCATGGGCCGCTGTGAAATACTGCATGCACAGATCCTGAAGTTCCGGCATCGCCGCAGGCCATTGATTGTGGCCGCGCAGTTCATGGGCGTCGGGTAAAGTACCTGCATCATTCTGGTATCCCCAGACGAAACTTTCTTTCAGATCCGCCTTGGCATCATCTTGCATCTTTGCGCCACCCTGGGGCAGCCAGCCGCGGTGGCTTGCATCAATACGCACGTCTTCTTTGCTTGCTTCATCGGATCGGAAAAAGTCAAACGCACCGGCCCGGACCGCGTCGATAAGGTCTTCAGGAATGCCGTGCCCTTTGATGTAGATAAACCCAAGACCGGTATTGGCCGCATGAAGGGCCTTGGCCACGCCCATCGGGTCACTGCCATCACGCAAGGCCGTAATATCCACGACCGGAATAACATTGCTTTCAACCTGTTTTGCTTCTGCGTAACCCATGCGGGCCTCCTGTTGAATTGGATGCATTTAATTGCAGCCTATGCAAATAAATGCATTTATAGCAAGTTAATCTTTCGCGTAATAGCCGACGGTATCCCCATCCGTGGTCACACCAAGGCCATTCAATAGGCGATTGGCATAGTTGAAATATCCAATGATTTGATTGGCTTCCAAGATTTCACCATCTGGCACACCAGCGTTCTTAAGATCGGTCACATCCTGTTTTTCCATCTTGCCGGGATGTAGGGTTAGTTTTTCCGTATAGCGCAACAAGGCCAGCTGCTGGCCCTCAAAAGCGTCTTCCGGACGGCTGGCTTTCAAGGCGGCCTCGATCTGATCCGCGCGGGTATCATCTCCGATCAGGTGGCGGGCATTGGACCAGTGATTTGCATAGGAATATGGGCAGGTGTTCAGGGTGGAGACATAGGAACTAATCACCTCCTGAAACCACATGGGAATGGTATTGCTGTCGTCATGCAGGCAGGCGCGGTACAAAACAACATGACCATTCATCGTCTGTGGACGTAGGGAATGCACGCGCATTACATTGTCGACGGTGCCATGTGGTGTCCGTGCAAAATCAAGCGCGTCTTTAAGTGGGGCATCGGCGTTTTCATCCGAAATCATTTCGATCCATGCAGACATGAGGGCTCCTATTTAATCGGCGGCGCTGTGGGATGTGGGCTAACCAGGGGCTTGGTCAACGTTAAATGTCCCGCCGTTGTTCACATTCAGTGAAATGGAAAGTTAACTTAAATGCAATTTATTTATTCTGACGCTGCAATTCCGGCCATGCACGCTTCAACTGGTTTGCAGGGCAACATCTGAAATATAGCCTGAACGTCTAGACAAATGTGTCTGCGTCGGGGTGCAGCGTATTGCCCCTTGGGATGTGATATGGCAAGACTGATGTAACGAAACCAAACGAATGAGTTTAGTATGTCAGATTATGCCTCCCGCCGGTTAATGATGGTCGATACGCAGGTTCGCCCGTCTGATGTTACAAAATTCCCAATTATTGATGCGATGTTGAAAGTGGAACGCGAAAATTACGTTCCCGAAGGGCAGCGCGATGCGGCCTATGCAGATCGCGAAGTTATCCTTGCTCCAAAACGTGTTGTCACAGAACCGCGCACCTTTGCAAAGATGTTAGATGCTCTGAATATTCAGCCGGATGAACTGGTGTTGAACATCGGCTGTGGGCTGGGCTATTCGGCCGCAGTTCTGGCGCGTCTTTCAGATGCTGTGGTCGCGGTTGAGGAAATCGACGGCATGGCAGACGAAGCGCAATCCATGCTAAGTTCCGCAGGTGTTGATAATGCCGCTGTAATCGCCGGGCCTCTGACAGAGGGTGCAGGCAAACATGGCCCTTATGATGTGATCCTGATCGAAGGTGGTATTGAAACGTTTTCCGATGCGCTGACCGAACAGCTGGCAGAAGGGGGGCGGATTGCCGCAATCTTTATGCGAGGGGCTTTGGGTGTGATGCGTGTGGGGCACAAGGCCGATGGCAAAATAGCCTGGCGTGACTCCTTTAACGCGACAGCGCCGGTTCTGCCGGGCTTTGAAGCCCAATCCGGGTTTTCTCTTTAAATATGCACCTGGGGATGTGCAGATGTGCAAGTTTACCCCAGGGGCACAAAATGACAGTAACCAGTTTAATGAAAACAAAGTATAAATAGTTGATACGGGAGACAGGATTTGACCTACGCACTACGCAGGCTGAAGCTTTCAGCAATTACGGCTTTTTCACTTTTTGTATCACCTGTTTCGCTTCAGGCTGAGACCCTCGCAGATGCGCTGGTGTCTGCATATGAAAACTCAGGTCTTCTGCTGCAGAACCGGGCGGTGCTGCGTGCCGCAGACGAAGGTGTCGCGCAGGCGGTTGCATCCCTGCGCCCAACCTTGACTTATATTCTGCAAAGCACCCGTCAGCATGTGAACAATGTGCCCGTGGGGGACTTCACTGAATCTGCGACGCTGCAACTGCGGCTTCCGATCTATCAGTTTGGCCGGGGTCGCCTGGCGATTGAAGCGCAGAAAGAAACCGTTCTGGCGACGCGTGATGCGCTGGTTTCTGTGGAACAACAGGTGCTTTTGCGCGCCATTCAGGCCTATATGAACGTGCGCCGCGATGCGCAGTTTGTAGACCTCAGCCACAACAATGTGCGTTTGATCACCGAAGAATTGCGTGCTGCGCGGGATCGGTTCGAAGTGGGTGAAATCACCCGTACGGATGTCTCCCTTGCTGAGGCGCGTCTTGCATCCGCCCGTGCCACACTTGCAGCCCGCGAAGGCAATTTTCAGGTGTCGCGTGAAGAATACCGCGCCGCGATTGGCGATTACCCAGGCCAACTGGCAACGCCGCCTCGCGCGCCTTCTGTTGCCTCTTCCGTACAGGCCGCACAAAATCTAGCGGTTCAAAACCATCCCGACCTAAAGCGTGCGCAGCGTGACGTGACCGTGGCGGAAATGAATATCGCCATTACGGAACGCCAGATGTTGCCAACTGTCAGCGCGACTGCAAATGGTGTGCTGGGTGAAAACGGCAGTCAAAGCGGCACCTTGGGCCTGCAGATCACCGGCCCGATCTATCAGGGCGGCCAGTTGAAATCTCTGCAACGTCAGGCCATGGCACAGCGCGATGCGTCCCGTGCCCTGCTGTTGATCGCCGGGCAGACTGTGCAGCAGAATGTCGGCAACGCCTGGTCACAGCTCAGCGTGTCTCATGCGCAGATTCAGGCCAGCAATCGCGCGATTTCCGCATCTCGTGCCGCCTGGGAAGGTGTCCGCGAAGAAGCCCGCCTTGGCGCGCGCACCACGCTGGATGTGCTGAACGCGGAACAGGATCTTCTGGATGCGCGTTCCAATCTTGTGTCCGCCCAAAGCGATTCACAGGTGGCTGCCTATAATCTGCTGGCCTCTATGGGCCTTCTGACCGTGGAACATCTGAACCTTGGTGTGCAGACCTATGATCCGGCTGATTACTATGCTGCGGTGTCCGGCGCACCAGCCCGCCGGGCCACCAGCGAACAGGGCGAACGTCTTGATGCTCTGCTGCGTTCAATCGCTGGCGGCAACGGAAACTAATCCGATTTCCCCCCTATCGGGTCATGCCGACAGGGGGGATTTCCTGAGCGGTTAGAATTTTACCTGTCTGTTGTGTGAGCGTGCCTCAACGCGTATATTCATGGCCACAGTTGTGTTGATTTACATGAAGTAACTACAGGATCAGACCATGTCAGAACCCGTTTCAAAGGCCGAAGTCGAGGATGTTCTTTCCTCCATCCGGAAGCTTGTGACAGATGAACCTGTGCAGGCTGAACCCAGACCTGCGACCCCCGCACAACCCGTTCTGGTTGCGGCGACTGACCCAGTAAACACTGACTTTTCAGATACATCTGTAACGCCGTCCTCTGACGAACAGACATCTGTTGCACCGGCACATTCCAGCTGGAACAGCCGGTTTGTCCTGATGCCCGAAAACCGTGTGGAAGCCGCGTCAACTGATGTGGACACAGCGACTGCCGCGACGGAACTGCATGTAGAATCACCAGCCGCTGCACTGGAACCATCCGCCGCTGATATCCCTCCTGTTGTGGCAAATTTGAACGAAACAAGCCCGACAGTCACTGACGTTGAAGCAGAAATGTCAGAGGAGAGCTTGGATAACGATACACTTACAACTGACACGCCAGGGGCCGTTCTTGATTTTGCGCAGCTCGCCGAGGCACCGATTACAGATTTCGTAGAAGCTGAAAGCCCGGCCGAGGTGAATGAATTGCAGCGCCTTGAAGATCGCGTCGCACATATGGAAACCGCGATTTCCGCCCAGGACGCGGAATGGGAACCCGATGGATCAGAAACCGACGAACTGGCCGGAACGTCAATGCCCGAATTTGTCGATACGCCAGCGACTGCTGCTCCAGAGGTCTATGTTCTTGGTGCAAGCGAAGCTGTTCCACCCGCTGTAGTACCTGCCCAGCCCGCCGAGGATGAGCCGACTATTGCGGAAAACCTTTCAACTGAAGCTGCCGACATGGAAACGCCGACTGCATCGGAACCGCTTGTGTTGGTTGCCGCAGAGGCCGTCCCGCAGGCGGATATCATCCTTGAGGCGGGATCAATCAGTTCTGAAGAACTCGAAGGCGCTGCCGTCGCGAAAGACAATGCAAATGATCCTGCTGCTGCTGCGTCTGAAGCAGACATTGAAACTTCTGGCGAAATCGAAAGCCAGGTCCAGGGGTTTAATCCAGAAGAATTGATCACAGAAGAACAGGTCGCGGCGGATATCGAGGCGGCTTTGCAAATGGATCTGATGGCGCGGGAAGAAACAGGACCCGAAGCCGAAACGACACTGGATGAAACGCACGACGCCGAAGCGACAGTAGAAACCGTTGCTGAAACTGCAGCACAAATCGAAGAACCACAGGTTGAAGATACTGCGATTGCAGAAACACCAGACGAAATCGCCGAAGTGGAACTGGTCGCTGAAATCGATCCGGTTGTGGATGATGCCGTTGAGGGTTCTGAAACGGAAAGCACCGCGACCGTGACCGTGACCGTGTCAGAGACGCCTGACGCTCTTTCAGAAGACCAAGGCGCCGTGGAACAAATCATCCAAGAGGTTGTCCTAGACGAAGTTATCTCCGAGATCGCAGTTGCTGCCCCGGAAACAACAGACGCAGCGGTTTCTGACACAGCAGATATGCCATCCTCCGAAGACACTGCGGTTGAGGCAATTGTCGCGACCAGCGTTTCTGACGATGAAAATCAAGAGGATCCCCCTGCTGAAGCGGAAGAAGTTGAGACTGAAGCGCCCGCAACTGATGCGTCCAGCCTTCTGATGGATGAAGAACGCCTGCGGGAAATTGTGTCCGATGTTGTTCGCGAAGAATTGCGCGGCGCACTTGGCGAACGGATCACACGGAATATGCGTAAAATGGTACGTCGTGAAATTCACCGCACGGTCACGGCCCGCGACGTTTGATCCACGCTGGCATTAGGCGCATGCGCCGTTTACATTCTGCAAAACCCCGCTCAGGATAGTCTGGCGGGGTTTTCTTTTGGGGGGCGCAATGAACACACCGACACATCTGCTGATCGGGCTTGCCACCTGCGGCAAAGCACATGCGCCCCGGGTAAATCTGGCGGCGGGGCTGGGGGCGCTTGCGCCCGATATCTCGCTGTATCTGCTGACCATACATGCGATCTGGTGGCAGGGCATCACGCCCCAGGTGGTGTTTGATGAATATTACTTCTCAGAGACCTGGCAGAGTGTCTTTCAGGTGGATAACAGTTTTATCCTCTGGGGGCTTTTGCTGGGGTTCGCATTCTGGCGGGGACCGGTCTGGCTGCGGGCGTTTTCTGGGGCCGGGGTTCTGCATCTTTGCTTTGATTTCCCGTTTCATAACGATGACGCCCGGGCACAGTTCTGGCCGTTCAGCGACTGGGTCTTTCACAGTCCGCTCAGCTACTGGGATGTGGATCACCACGGAGGCGTTGTTGCCCTAGTAGAAATCGCGCTGGTGATTGCCCTGATGGTGATCTTATGGCGACGTCACAAAGGGGCAGGGGCGCGTGTGACCCTGTGCTTGACCGGGGCCAGTGTCATTCTGCCGGCCCTGATATTCAGCGCTTTGTAGACAAAGAAAACGCGCCCGTCACAGGCGCGTTTCATAAAACTGTCAACAGCAGGAGGTATTCAGCAATTAAGCTGCTTCGGCCTGTTGGTTGCGGCGTTCACTTTCTTCACGGGAAAGGGCCACAGACGTGCGCACACCTTTTTCAACGAATTCCATCAACCCGCCGACAACGCGTTCGTTTGGATCGATGCCCGCGCAGGAAAGAACTTCCCGGCCGTCACGTGAACGTGCCCAGCGTGCAATTTGTTCAGGACCATTACCGTACTTTTTATCGTCGGCGATGGCGTCGTCCAGTGCAGCCAGAACAACAGCAGCAAAGAGCTTCTTTGCCCGGTTGCCCTGCTCGTTGTTAAATGCTGAACCATCAACGAAATCTAGCATCTCGCCGTCCTCTTTCTATTTTGCTCTTGCGCTTTGAAGCGTGACGCTCAATATGAACTATTCTGAGCGATTCGGTGTTGCCAAATTTGTATACCTGCCATGCGCCTGGTGCATGGCTTAACAATCAGCTCACACCAGCGCGCTCGATCTTGTCAGCTCCGGATGAGATATATATAGGTTCAAACCAGCTTCGATCAAGATTTATCAGGAATTTACCATGCCCAAGATCAACGGAAATGAAATTCGTCCAGGAAATGTTCTGGAACATAACGATGGTCTGTGGGCCGCTGTAAAGGTGGATCACGTGAAACCTGGCAAGGGCGGGGCCTTTGCCCAGGTGGAACTGAAGAACCTGCGCAACGGGTCCAAACTGAACGAACGGTTCCGGTCTGCGGACAAAGTAGAACGCGTGCGTCTGGAACAGAAAGACCAGACCTTCCTGTATGAAAACGACGGGATGCTCGTGTTCATGGACACAGAAACTTATGAACAAATTGAACTGCCGTCAGATATTCTGGGCGAACGTCGCCCGTTCCTGCAGGATGGCATGACAGCCGTGATCGAATACCACGAAGAGGAAGCCCTGTCGGCGTCCCTGCCGCAGAAAGTCACCTGCAAAGTGGTCGAAACAGAACCTGTGATCAAAGGTCAGACCGCAGCCAACAGCTTTAAGCCAGCGATCCTGGACAACGGCGTGAAAGTCATGGTGCCACCTTTCGTAGGCCAGGACGAAGACATCGTGGTGAACACCGAAACCATGGAATATTCAGAACGCGCATAGCCGTTCTGTTTCCTATGCTAATAAAAAGCGCCTGTATGGGCGTTTTTTATTTCCTGATTGTTCGTAATACGTATAGAATATATCTTTGTTAATGTGAGTTTTTTCGTTCTGGAGGGTGTTTTGGGGGCAGGTTTATTAGCGTTGATTATTGCAGGGGGGTTCGCAGGTCTTGTGGATCTGTTTGAGCGCTCCGACGAAGATGTAAATGCCGAAGATGCTGGAAACGGTTCCGTGCCTGATACCCCAGAACCCGAACTCAATAAACTTATGTTTAATGGAGATGACGAACTTTACGGCACTGAAGAAGATGATCTGCTTGAAAGCCAAAACTCGGCGTTCAACCCGACATCGCCGGATTCGGTTGCTCCTCACTCGCCAAAATCTGTTTTCTTGGGCGGCGGAGACGATGTGGCAATGTTGGGAGCATGGGATTATGTTGAGGAAATCCATGGTGGTGATGGAAACGACAAAATCATAGGTGCATTTCCGTCGAAGATATTTGGTGATGCCGGGGATGATACGCTCAAAGGCGGGCAGGGTGACGAGCTATACGGTGGTGTGGGGAATGACCTGATTGAATATCACATTTCGTCTAGAGCCCCGGACAATGGTCTTGTGTCTGGCGGTGACGGTAACGATACTATTCAGATATTCAGCGATTTTGGAACTGGAAATACGTCCGAGGATCTGACCGTCACAGTTGGGGGACAGGAAGGCGAGGATCAATTTGACATCAACCTACATCTGTCCAATGGCAATGGCGGCTCTGCTTCCGATACCCCCGCTATTGATGATGGTGACCTCTTCCGGATTACGGATTTCAACCCAGATGAGGACAGCCTGAAAGTCACGATTAGCCGAATGGGTGGCTCTGAAGATCGTGAGATGACTTCTGCAGAGATCACTCATGAGTCTGTAGAAGAAAATGGTGTGATGCAGGAATACACACGTCTTACGATGGAATTTGAATCTGGGACAGATGTTCCGGGGGCGGTCGTTAGCGTTCTTTTTGATGGCAATATTGACTTGACGACGGATGAAATTTCTATCGAGAACGTCTAAGGTGCTGACGTTGTTTGTTCAGTCTGTCTGTCCGCCGAAACTGACGAAAGCGCCGCTTCGGGCGTTGTCTCAGTTGACCAACGTCACTGTTGCGGCGCCTGCGACCATACCGTCTTTGGCACGGTCGAACCGCAGATAGGCAATCGCCTGATTGCCTGCGCGGCTGTGTAGGGTGCCGACAGGTTTGCCGTTCAATGTGATCTCCGCGCCTGGTTCTGCATCGCCTTCTACGGTCACGCGGGCGAGACCTTTGCGCAATTCGGTTTTATATTTCATCCGGGCAACGATTTCCTGACCGATGAAGCACCCTTTTTTGAAATCAACGCCGTTCAGGCGTTCAAATCCAACCTCAAGAATATAAGTATCCGGTGTCAGTTCAATCCCAGTTTCTGGGATCAAATGTTCAACACGCAGGGCCGTTTGATCTGGGGCAGGGGCCAGGCCCGTTGCATCCCCATATGCACGCCAGCCAAGGGCTGCATGGCGCGGATCCATATCTGCATCTGCAGGGGCATCACCGTATCCCGTCAGGACAGAAAGATCGGCATCTTCGAAGTGTACATCTGCACGCAGGCGGTACATGGTCAGGCGTTGGGTCAGTCTGGCTGCAAGATCTTCAGCCACGTCAATCAACAGGCTGTCGGGCAGAGATTTTACAAAGAAATCTGCCAGATATTTCCCCTGTGGAGTCAGCAGTGCGGAATAGATCAGGCCTTCGGGTGCGATTGTATTGGTCACAAGCCCCTGGAGAAAGGTGATGCGTTCGCTGCCGGTGACCCGGATCACGCGGCGCGCAGGCTGGAAATATTTTGTCATGGCACGATCCCCGGGCTGTGTTTCTGTGTGATGCAGGATATAAGCCTTCTGATGGGAAAGAAAACACTCTCTTCGGAACTCTCTGTGATTATACCACTGCGCAATGGGGCGGATGTGCTGGATGACTGTCTGGCACAGCTGTCGGATGTGGCGCAGGTTGTGGTATCTGATGGTGGATCCACAGATGACGGTGCGACGCGAGCGCATCTGTCCGGTGCCGAAGTGGTAACAGGGGCACCTGGACGAGGCGGACAGCTGCGGCGTGGGGCGGAACATGCGCGCGGAGGCTGGCTTTTGTTTTTGCACGTGGATTCGCAACTGCCCGAAGGATGGCAAGTGCAGGTCGCGACGCATATCAATAGGCATGACACGCCCGCGGTCTTTCGGTTGCGGTTTGATGCCTCGGACTGGCAGGCGGATCTGGTGGCGGGATGGGCCAACTTACGCAGCCGGGTGTTTCAGCTGCCATATGGTGATCAGGGGCTTTTGATTTCACGCAAGGCCTATGATCAGGCCGGTGGATTTGATGATATTCCGCTGATGGAAGATGTGGCCTTGGTGCGTCGTCTGCGCAATATTACACTGTTGTCTGGGGCCATCACCACCGGGGCTGTACGCTATCAGAAACAGGGCTGGTTCAGGCGCGGGGCAGGCAATATCTGGTTGTTGATGCGTTACTTCTGCGGTGCGCAGCCTGAAGATTTGGCGCGGGCATACAACAGAAAATGAGCAGGCGATTTACCCGTACGGAGTATTCTCTGCCCTGCTTAAAGAAGTGAAAGCCCTGTGTGCAGCGGGAATGCTGCGGCGGGGGCCAGCCCCCGCACCCCCGGAGTATTTTCAGCAAGATGAAGGGGGCAGGTTAGCTGGTTTTGGGAGATTTTGATTGCAGAGCCCAGAGCCCGGCATAAATCCCGTTCTTTGCCAGAAGTTCATCATGGCTGCCTTCTTCGGCCACTCGGCCCTGATCCAAAACCACAATCTTATCCGCGTTCCGGATGGTGGACAGGCGGTGGGCAATCACAAGGGTCGTTCGACCTTTAGAAAGGGTCTCAATCGCAGCCTGAACGATGGATTCAGATTTGGTATCAAGGGCGGATGTGGCTTCATCCAGCAGCAGCACGGGGGCGTCACGCAGCAACGCGCGGGCAATTGCAATGCGCTGACGCTGACCGCCAGACAGGTTTGCACCACGGGGCCCGGCGGGGCTGTTTAAACCTTCTGGCAGGCTGTTCACGAAATCAGACACATTGGCTGCTTTTAGAGCGTTCTGCAGATGTGCATCATCGATGTTTCCCATGCCGGGCATGATGTTTTCACGAAGGGTTTCATCAAACAACAGGGCATCCTGTGCAACGGATGAAAACTGTCCGCGCAATGTTTCAAGGGACAGGGTGCTGATGTCGCTCCCGCCCAGAGTGATCTGACCGCTGTCCGGATCTGACATACGTGTCAGAACATTGAAAACAGTGCTTTTTCCTGCGCCAGATGACCCAACAAAAGCCGTGGTTTTGCCGGCCTCAGCAACACAGGTTAAGCCGCGCAGAGCGGGCATGGAACCGTAGGACAGGGTGACATTGTTGAAGTGGATTTTGGTGTCCGCGTTTTCAGGCAGATCCGTGGGGTTTTCAGGCACAGTGATGGTTGGGCGCGTGTCAAACAGGCGATAAAGTCGCTCAAGGCTGGCCGCTGCGATTTGCCAGGTGCCAGCGGCGGCGCCGAGGCGTCGCAGCGGTTGAAATGTCAGGGTCATGGCGGTGAAAAAGGCCATGAATTGGCCGACGGTTTTTTCGCCTGCTATAATTTCCTGTCCTCCGACCAGCAAAACTGCAAAGAACCCGATACCGGTGACAAAATCGACCAGTGACGGGATCGTTGCCTGACCAGCGGCTGTTTTCACTTCGGCTTTGACGATCCGATCAATAATGCCGCGAAACTGCGAAACCTGATAGCTTTCCATCTGGTTCAGTTTGATAGCGTGAATGCCGTGAAAAATCTCATCCAGTCGGGTGGAGCGCTTGCCTGCTTCTTCCCGCAGATGGCGGGTTTTGCGCCGAATATATCGTTGAAGCACCGCAGTTGGCAGGATCAGAAGTGGGACAGCGATAACCGCAACCAATGTCCAGATCGGATCAGTGATGATGGCAACAAAAAACAGACCAAACAGTGAAAAGAAATCCCGTCCGATGCCCTGAATAACCACGCGCCAGACGTTCTGAACCTGAACCGTATCCCCCTGAATGCGTTCCATCAGGGAACCAGGTGGGTTCTTGTGGAAAAACTGACTGTCCAACGTCAGAATATGGCGCAGCAGATCCACTTGCATATCGGTTGATGACCGTTGCGAGATCTGTGCCAGCATCGTTTTACTGATCAGTTCAGAAATGCCGCGCACACAAAACAGGCCAAAGATTACCCCACCAATCCACCAGATTGCGTTGGCATCTCCGCCGACAAAGACATTGTCAAACATGGGTTCCAGCATTTTTGCAAGAACGGCCAAAGATGCGCCATTGATGATCATAAGGATCGCCACCAGGGCAATTGGCCCTTTATGATATCGCAGATAATCGTTCCACAGGCGGGAAAACAGGGAACGTGATGAATAGGCGTCAGGGGAACTGGCGGGAGAGGCGATTTGGGTCACGGTCTGTCCTGTCTCGTGGAATGCCCCAGATGTAACCGCTTCGATCCCCTGGTGCAAGAACATGACCACCGCGCGGCAATTGACGTAGGGCGATCCTGGTTCTAACTCTTGTGCATTCAACATAGGAATTCTCATGTCTGATCTGAAAACCTCCCTTGCAGCGGGTCGTCATTATCTTGCCATCCCCGGGCCCTCGGTCATGCCAGATCGGGTTCTGAACGCGATGCATGCGGCGGCCCCCAATATTTATACGGGACCATTGCTGGATATGATGGATGGCTTGGTTTCTGATCTAAAGGCGGTCGCGCGCACACAGCAGAATGTGGCGATCTATGTGTCGAATGGTCATGGCGGTTGGGAAGCGTCTTTGGTGAACACTGTGACCCCAGGCGAAAAGGTGCTGGTTCTGGTGAATGGCATGTTTGGACAGGGCTGGGCGAACCATGCGACGGGTCTTGGCCTTGATGTTGAGGTGATGGATTTCGGCAAACGCGCGACCTGGGATTTTGACCGGATTTCCGCGCGTTTGACAGCGGACAACGGGGCGATCAAAGCGATCCTTTGCGCCCATGTGGATACGTCGACGTCTTATAAAAACGATATTGCGGCTCTGCGCCGGGTGTTGGATCGGGTGGGGCATGATGCGCTTTTGCTGGTGGATTGCATTGCATCAATGGGCTGTGACCGGTTTGAAATGGATGCTTGGGGGGTGGATGTGGCCGTGTCCGCCAGCCAGAAAGGTCTGATGACACCGCCGGGGATCGGGCTGGTTTGGTTCAGTGACAAGGCTGCGCAACGGCAGAAAAGCTTGAAACAGGTCTCGCCCTATTGGAACTGGGCGCCGCGCGCCAATCCTGAAGGGTTCTATCAATATTTCAACGGCACCGCCCCGACCCACCATTTGCTGGGGCTACGCGAAGCCCTGACCATGCTTGTCCATGAAGAAGGCATTGAAAATGCCTGGGCACGTCACGCGGTTCTGGCCCGTGCGGTTTGGGCGGCCTGTGGCGTTTGGGGGCAGGGTGGTCCGGTGGACATGCAGGTGCCAGATGCGGTTGATCGTGGACATGCGGTAACCGGGGTCAGCATCGGTGCGCCCAATGGCACCGCACTGCGCGATTGGCTCAGCGAAAATCTGGGTGTGACCCTTGGCATTGGCCTTGGGATCGTGCCTGCGGGTGATCCGGATTGGCACGGCCATTTCCGCATTGGCCATATGGGCCATGTGAACGCGCATATGGTGCTGGGCACGCTGGGGGCGATTGACACAGGCCTAAAGGCGCTTGGCATTCCCCACGCCCAAGGTGCGTTGACAGCCGCCAGTCGCGTTTGCGCAGGGGAAATGATCTGACATCGGGCATGCAGGTTTACAATCCCGGGTGAACATATTACCTGATTAATAAAGTCAGATATTAGAGGCCGCCATGAAACATCTCTTGCTCTCCGCTGTTTTTGCCATGGGGTGTTCCACGCTCTGCCTTGCGGATGATCTGCCTGCCGCGATGCGGGATGCAGACGTGGTGTTTCTGGGGGAAATCCATGACAACCCCGATCACCACAGCCGTCAGGTTGAACTGACGAAGAATTTGCAGCCCAAGGCGATTGTCTTTGAGATGCTCACCGCAGATCAGGCGGGGCTTGCCACAGATGCTTTGCGACAGGATCTGGTTGCGTTGGAACAGGCGCTTGACTGGGCCAACACGGGCTGGCCTGATTTTTCCATGTATGGGCCTTTGTTTCAGGTGGTGCCACAAGCGCGCATCTATGGTGCGGCGGTTTTGCGTGAAGACGCGCAACACGTGATGACCGATGGTGCGGCAGGGGTGTTTGGTGCCGATGCCGAACGGTTTGGTCTGAACCTGCCGCTGCCCGCAGATCAGCAGCAGGCGCGGGAAAGGGCACAGTTTGCCGCCCATTGTGATGCGATGCCGATGGAGATGATGGCCATGATGGTTGATTTTCAGCGCCTGCGTGATGCAAGCCTTGCACGGGCTTCGTTGAATGCATTGCGCGCCACCGGCGGGCCTGTGGTTGTGATCACGGGCAATGGGCATGCGCGTATGGATCATGGTGCGCCCTATGTTCTTGGCATCGCAAACAATGACCTGAAACAATATAGTTTCGGCCAGTTTGAACGTGTAGCGGGCGACGGGGCCAGTGTGCAATTCAACAGTTGGGACATCACAGATGCAGTGGATCGACCTGACCCCTGTGAAGCGTTTAACAGCAACTAACGCCAGGTTCTGTTTGCAAATCTTAGGGGCGGCCCTATCCTGCGGCGAAACCACGGGAGAGAGACCATGCGCGCCATTATTTATGATCGTTTCGGACCAGCGGATGAGGTCCTTTCTCTGCAGGATCTGCCTGTGCCCACCCCTGCCGAGGGCGAGGTGCTGGTCCGCCTGAAAACCTCTGGTGTGAACCCCTCTGATATTCGTGCCAGGGCCGGGGGCCGTCCAGGGGTGACAAAGCCACCCTTTCCTCAGATTACCCCCCATAGCGATGGGGCCGGTGTGATCGAAGCTGTTGGCAAAGGTGTTTCAGAAACGCGTGTTGGCGAACGGGTCTGGATCCGCAATGGTCAATGGCAGCGTGGCTTTGGTACGGCGGCAGATTATATTGCTTTGCCGGCGGATCTGGCGGTGATCTTGCCGGATCACATCAGTTTTGAACAAGGCGCGGTGCTTGGCATTCCGGCGCTGACTGCGGTGCATGCGGTGCTGGGCGGTGGATCTGTTGCAGGCAAGACCGTGTTGATCAGCGGCGGCGCGGGGACAGTCGGGCGCATTGCTGTGCAGGTGGCAAAAGCGTCCGGTGCGCGGGTTTTGACCACGGCGCGCCCGGCGGCACATGCGGATCTTGCGGCGCTTGGGGCAGAGGTTTTTGATTACAGCGCACCGGATCTGGCAGACCAGATTTTGACGGCGACACAGGGCGCTCTGGTGGATCGGATCGTCGAAGTGGAATTTGGCAAAAACGCCGAAACAAATGCTCGGGTGATCACAGAACGCGGCACGATTGCGGCCTTCGGATCAGCCCTTGATATGGCGCCTGTCATGCCGTTTTACCCCCTGATGTTTAAGGCGGTGAATATCGATCTGGTGCTGGTCTATCTGCTGTCCACCCAGGAAAGTGAAGCCGCGATTAAAAATCTCACAGATCTTCTGATGCGGGATGCGCTGGATCTGCGGATCTCTGACGTGTTGCCGTTGGAAGAGTGTGCAAAGGCCCATGACATGATCGCCACAGGCCAGCGCACCGGTTCGGTTGTGTTATCGATCTAACTGTGCGGCTTTTAGGGCATCGGGCAGGGCTTTGGCGAACAGATCAAGTTCTGTCACTGGCCCGGCGGATACGCGGATGCAGCGGTTTTGCGGTTCAGAGAAAGGCATGCGAATAAAGACACCTCGCTTGCCCAATTCGGACACAACCCGCGCTGCAAAAGCCCCATCATGGCCGCAGTCGATGGCGACAAAATTGGTGGCCGAAGGCAGGGGCGTCAGGTTGTTTTCTGTGGCGATGGCTTCGATGGTTTTGCGGGCCGCTGCAACGTGATCTAGGGTTTGTGTCAGGTAATCCTGATCCTGCAAAGCCGCCAATGCACCGGCCTGTGCTGCGCGGTTCATACCGAAATGATTGCGAATTTTGTTAAAGGCCATGATGATCTCTGGGGTGGAAATCCCATATCCCACACGTGCGCCAGCCATGCCGTAAGCTTTTGAAAATGTGCGAAAACGGATGACGCGGGGATCTGTGGTGTTGATGGTCGGGGCTGTGCCGTCCGGGGCGAATTCAACATATGCTTCGTCCAGCACCAACAGCGCGCCCTCGGGCACATTGTCAATCATCTGTTGAATGGTCTCCGCAGAATGCCAGGTCCCCATGGGGTTGTCGGGATTGGCGATATAGATCAGTTTCGCCCCGACCTCGCGTGCTGTTTCAATCAGTGCCATCGGATCTTCGTGATCACCTTTGTAAGGCACTTTATGCAGAATGCCGCCAAAGCCCGCGACATGGTAGTTGAATGTCGGGTAAGCGCCGTCTGATGTGACAACTGAATCGCCCTCGCCGATGAACAGCCGCACGAGATAGCCCAAAAGCCCGTCGATGCCTTCGCCGATCATAATGTTGTCCGGTGCTATATTGTGGTGTTCCGCCAGCGCCTGACGCAGATCATGGCTTTCGGGGTCGGCGTATTTCCAGATCTCGCCTGCCTCAAGCTGCATTGCCGCAATGGCTTTGGGCGAGGGACCAAAGCCCAGTTCATTCGCGCCAAGGCGGGCATCAAAAGCATTGCCGCGCGCACGTTCCTGGGCCTCGGGGCCAACAAAGGGGACGGAGGCAGGCAAAGTGGCGGCAAGCGGCGTGAGGCGGGGATCGGTTTTATCTGTCATATTGGCAGATTATCGAAATGTCTTAGTGGGGGCCAGCCCCCACACCCCCGGAGTATTTCAGCAAGATGAAAAGAAAAATGCCCGGTTGAAGCCGGGCGTTCTACGTTCAGTTTTTGCAGGTTCAGCCGATTTCTCTGAGGCGGGCGAGGGCTGTGTTGATGGTTGCCTCTTCTTCCTCACGCAGGGCCAGGTTTTCGCGGGTTTCTGCGACGACCTCTGCCGGGGCGCTGTCTGCGAACTTTGGATTCTTGAGACGGCCACGTAGACCGCCCAGTTCCTTTGCAAGTTTTTGCAGGCCTTTTTCAAGGCGCGCAATTTCTGCATCCACATCAATGATATCCGCCAAAGGCAGCGCGAATGTGCCACCATCCACAGGCACGGGGCTTGCGCCTTTTGGCAGCTCAGCCATTTCTGTGATGCTGTCGATACGGGCAAGCTTTTTGATGATCACTTCGTTATTCGCCAAGGCTGTGCGACCTTTGTCATCAAGCGCATGCTGGATCACAGGGATCTTTAGGCCCGCAGGCACACGCATCTGCGCACGCGCTGAACGCACACCATCAATCAGCGAAATCACCCAGTTCATTTCACGATCTGCATCCGCGTCGATCATGTCCAACGTGGTTTCCGGCCAATCCGCATGGATCAGCGGTTTCGCACGTGTGGCGGTCAAGCCCCACAATTCTTCCGTTATGAACGGCATGATCGGGTGCAGCATGATCATCGCCTGATCCAGCGTCCAGGCCAGCGTCGCTTTGGTTTCGGCTTTCAGAGCCTCATCATCACTGTTCAACAGCGGTTTTGAAAACTCGATATACCAGTCGCAGACCTTGCCGCGCGTAAAGGCATACAGCGCCTGTGCCGCGTCATTGAAACGGAAACTTTCAAAGGCCGCATCAACTTCGGCGCGCACGCGGGCCACTTCACCGATGATCCATTTGTTCAGGGCCGCGCTTGTCTTGGGCGGCGTGGCGGATGGGGTATAGCCTTCATAAGCGCCCACATGGGTCAGCGCGAAGGAGACAGAGTTCCACAGTTTCGTGCCGAAATTACGGTAACCTTCGATGCGCGATGTATCCAGTTTCAACGTGCCACCAAGGCTGGCCATCGCGGCAGAGGCAAAGCGCAATGCATCCGCGCCGTATTCGTCGATCAGTTCCAGCGGATCAATGACATTGCCAACGGATTTGGACATTTTCTTGCCCTTAGCGTCGCGGACAAGCCCGTGCAGATAGACGGTGTCGAATGGGTTCTGGCCGACAACGGCCTGCTGCATCATCATCATGCGCGCCACCCAGAAGAACAGGATGTCCTGTCCCGTGATCAGCGTGGAGGTCGGGAAATATGTGTCATATTCCGGCGTGTCTTCGGGCCAGCCCAGCGTGCCAATGGGCCAAAGGCCGGAGGAGAACCAAGTGTCAAGAACGTCGGGGTCGCGTACAATATCGATATCTAATATTGTTCCATCATCAGCGAACCCCCAAGAGGAGCCGGAGACAGCAGGATTGCGACCAGAACTTGCCTGCAAACGAGAAATCGCATCATCTGGAGATGAGGTTGGATAGATTTTAACTTGGCTACCAAGTTGGTCCCGGTAGTAAGTTTCGGCTTGCAGCTTTGCTTCGGTTTCGTTTGAGGCACAGAACTCTTTGCGATCTAATGCAGATAGCTTTCCATTCTCATCAATTTTGGGCCCGAACCAAACCGGGATCTGGTGGCCCCACCAGAGTTGGCGAGAGATGCACCAGGGCTCGATATTGTCCAGCCAGTGGTAGAAGACCTTTTCGCCGCTTTCGGGGATGATTTTAACTTGACCATTGCGCACAGAGTCCAGCGCCGGGCCGACGATTTCCTTGGCGTCCACAAACCACTGATCGGTGAACATCGGTTCAATCACCACTTTGGAACGATCACCAAAGGGCTGCATGATGGGTTTGTTTTCAACATAAGCAACTGTCTCGGTCACTTGGATCTTATTGCCGTCCTCATCCTTTTCTTCACGGGTGACCTCATGCATCACGGCAAGGCCCTCAGCGGTGATCTGATCGACCACAGCCTTACGCGCGTCAAATCGATCCATGCCGCGCAGCTCTTCCGGCACAAGGTTGATCGCATCCACGGAATTTTCGGTGAACTCGGCACCCTTGGCCAGGGCCTGCGCCTTTGCGCTTTCCTCACCATAAGGGGCACCATCCGCGCGCATCGCACCTTTGGTGTCCATCAGGCGATACATCGGAATGCCGCCGCGTTTGGCAACCTGGAAATCGTTAAAGTCATGCGCGCCGGTGATCTTCACGGCACCAGAGCCGAAATCCTTATCCGGGTATTCATCGGTGATGATCGGGATCAGGCGGCGGTGTTCTTTTGGCCCAACAGGGATCTCACACAGTTTGCCAACGATGGAGGCATACCGTTCATCCGATGGATGCACCGCAACCGCGCCGTCACCCAGCATGGTTTCCGGGCGGGTGGTGGCGATGGAAATGTAATCGCGGGTCTCGCGCAGGGTGATGTTGCCGTCTTCGTCTTTCTCGACATATTCGTAAGTCACACCATCGGCCAGCGGGTATTTGAAGTGCCACATGTGACCGGGGGTTTCGATGTTCTCGACCTCAAGATCAGAAATCGCGGTTTCAAAATGCGGATCCCAGTTGACCAGACGTTTGCCGCGATAGATCAGACCTTTATTGTACATCTCAACAAAGACTTTGATCACGGCGTCATGGAAGTTTGGCGCGCCTTTGCCCAGTTCAGGGTCGCCCGCAGCGCCGCCCATGGTGAAGGCTTCGCGGGACCAATCGGCGCTTGCGCCAAGACGTTTTAGCTGACCAATGATGTTGCCGCGGGATTTGACCTTTTGCTGCCAGACGCGATCCAGGAATTTCTCGCGGCCCATTTCGCGACGGGTTTCTTCGCCATTGGCGGCCATTTCACGTTCGGTCACCATCTGGGTTGCGATGCCCGCGTGATCGGTGCCCGGCTGCCACAGAACATCAAAGCCCTGCATGCGTTTCCAGCGGATCAAAATATCTTGCAACGTGTTGTTAAAAGCGTGCCCCATGTGCAGGGCGCCCGTGACGTTGGGCGGGGGGATCATGATGGTGTAGGGATCAGCGCCCTCGCGTTTGTTCGCACCGGCTTTGAATGCGCCATCGGTTTCCCATTTCGCATAGATTTCCGCTTCGCGTTTGCCCGCGTCAAAGTTCTTTTCCATCGCCATGTCAGGCCGTCCCATCGTCACTGAATTCTGTTGTGATCCGTCTAAACAATGAGGGCGCAAAGGGCAATGGTTGCGGTTACGCATGTCTTAAGGCCGCGCGCGCTGTGTATGCATAAGATATGCATAGACTGTGCATGGGATGTGTATGCGGAATTTATGCGCTTTTTGGCGCGCCGAATAACCGAAAAGGGTGGGGGCGGCGTCTCTAACCAGCGGTCAGTTGATCAAAGACATCCGTTGCAAGCGCGCTTAGGTCATCCCGGGCGATATCACCCACCAAAGCATATCTCAGGTTCTGGTCCTGCCAGTAGAAACTATTGGTTTCACCGTTGTTTTCAAAGCGAAATTCAGCCATGCGCCCATTGTCACCACGCACAGCCATCAGGGTGATGCGCGTGCCTGCGGCGTTTTCATACATGAACTGCGCGGCGGGCCCTTCTGAGACAGCCAATAGCCGTCCGCCGACCAGTTCGAACCCCTTGTTTTCAAGGTTCGGAGCTATCATTTGCTGTCCGACACGATTTGACAACCACCGGATCAAAAGCGCTTCTTCTGAGGCCGCTATTTCAACCGGGCGATGGGGATCTGCGGCATAAACCGCATGGGCCGTGATGGCTTCCTGCACCAAAGACGCTGTAATCACAGTGTGTGAAGCGGGCGTGTTTTCCCCCCGCAAGATCCAGCCCCCGCTTGCACCGATCACAAGCAAAACAAGTGCTGCGGCGATCTGAATTAGGACAGATTTTGGGGCGGCGTTCACATTGGCTGTGCCTGCTTTAGGTTCACGCATTTCATACTCGGACTGTGGGAAAATCTCTTTGATGTCAGCATTTTGCGCCATCCAGTCCGCGATCTCTTCAGCCCGATCTGGGTTTTCATTTAGCCAGGTTTCCACAAATGCGCTGTCTTTTTCAGACAGTTGCCCATCCACAAAAGCATGTAATATGTCGTCAGTGATCATGTCGGATCTGTCCATCACCGCGCCTCTTCTTTCAGTGTTTTGCGCAAGGCTGCGCGTGCCCGTCCCAACCGGGACATAAGGGTGCCTATGGGCAGGGCCAGGCATTCTGCGGCCTCTTTATAGGACATGCCACTTAAGACAACGGTCAGCAGGGCTTCGCGTTGGTCCTCTGGCAGGTGTTCAATAGCGCGGGCCGTATCCGCCAGATCAAGACGCGCATGCAGCACATCCGGTGCAGCGGTTTGCAGGATTTCCGGGTCACCGCCTGCGGATTGCGGGCGGCTTTGGGCGGCACGGATCTGATTGCGATGCAGATTGATCAACATGGTGATCAACCATGGGCGCATTCCGGATTTATCCGCTTGATACAGACGATGTTTTCGCAGGGCCCGTTCGGCGCAATCCTGGGTCAGATCATCTGCGGCGGCCGCATTTCGCGTCAAGCCAAGGGCCACACGCCGCAAAATGGGCAAGTGGGCTTTCAGCTCATTCTGAAATGTCAGTCGGGCGGCGCTCAAAGGGGGAACCTGTGTTGTTTCGGGACAAGGGCGCCCCGAAACAATGCTATGCGCCGGATCAGGGGCGTGCAAGATGCCAGACACCTTTTACGCCATCGCCGGTCTGATCGCCTGGCTCAACGTCATTCTTCCACAGATACAAAGGCGCGCCTTCATGGGCCCACTGACGGGACCCATCTGCGCGGGTAATGATCGTGAACGCATCATGGTCTGCATCATCGGCACCAGCAAACAGCGGGGGCCAGGCAACAGCACAAGGACCATTACAAGCGGATGCTTCAGCGGTGTCCGGGTCAAACGTGTACAGGGACATGCCATTTGCATCCGCCAGTACGCCGTCAACAACTTGGATGCCGGCGACCATATGGCCGTCAGAAAACGCAGCGGTGACGGTTGTCAGAGATATCAGGAAAGCAGCGGTCAGAGATTTATACATTTCAAATCCTTTGTTGCGGGGCCCATGTGTGAGGATGAGACCCCGCTGGTTGGTAGGTGGTATAAAGGAAACACGCGGGCATCCGGTTTTAATCCCGGAGAAATTAAAAATAATTCGGATCTGGCGGGGGAATGGCTCTGGACAAGTGGCTGCACAGGACTAGGCTGATTGCAGGCCCCTCATGTGCGAAAGATATACCATGGAAAAATTCGGCAAAAGCCAGCCCGTCAAGCGGGTGGAAGATCTTCGTTTTCTCACGGGGCAGGGGCGTTATGTAGATGACATCAGGCCGGATGCTGCACTGACTGCGTATTTCTTCCGCACACCTGTGGCCCATGCGCATATCACCACACCGGATTTGTCTGAGGCGCGTGACATGCCTGGTGTGCAACTGGTCTGGTCGCTTGCGGATTTGGAAGCACAAGGGGTGAAACCCGGTCTGCCCGGCGCTGTTGTGCAAAACCGCGATGGTACGGATGGGGCTGCACCTGAACGCCCGGCGCTGGCACGTGACCGTGTGCGTCACGTAGGCGAAGCCATTGTTCTAATTGTTGCGGATACTTTGGAACAGGCGCGCGATGCGGCAGAAGTGATTGATCTCGAATTTGAAGAACTTGATCCGCATCTGGGACTGGCCCCTGGTGGAACGGATCTGCATCCCGAAGCCCCACAAAACATCGCATTTGATTGGGGTTTGGGGGATAAAGCCGCCACAGAGACCGCCTTTGCAAAGGCCCATCGCATCGTAAAGCTGGATGTGCCGGATCAACGCATTATCGTCAACGCCATGGAACCCCGGGGCTGTTACGCTGAACCTGATCCGGTTGCCCCCGGACGGCTGCATTTTGCCGTGAATGGCCAAGGTGTTTGGGGCATGCAACGTGATCTTTCCAAAGCGCTGGGCATGACAAAGGAAGATATCCGGGTGACCAATCCTGATGTGGGTGGTGGTTTTGGTATGAAGGCCATGCATTATCCGGAATACATCCCGGTTGCTGCGGCGGCGCGTTATCTGAAACGCCCGGTGGCTTGGATGGCGGATCGCGTGGAAAGCATGCTGACAGATACGGCGGGGCGCGATCTGACCTCGACCTGTGAACTTGCTTTTGATGAAAACCACCGGATTCAAGCCTATCGCGTGACAAGCATTGCCAACATGGGGGCTTATAATTCAGGTTTCGCCCAACCCATCCAGACGCAGCTGTTTTCCCGTGTATTGATGGGCACCTATGATTGTCAGACAACCTGGCTGCAGGTGACTGGAATTTATACCAACACCACCTGCGTTGATGCCTATCGCGGGGCGGGGCGGCCCGAGGCAATCTATGCGCTGGAACGCACGATGGACCGTGCCGCACGGGAACTTGGCGTTGATCCCTGGGAGTTGCGCCGTATCAATTTCATCCGCAAAGATCAGTTCCCTTATAAGGCCGCAACTGGTGAAACCTATGACGTGGGTGATTTTCAGAAGGTCTTGGATCGCTCCGCACGGGAAAGTGATCAGACGGGATTTGTAGCACGAAAAACCGCATCCGAAGCCGCCGGAAAGCTGCGCGGACGGGGGCTGTGTTATTATATTGAATCGATCCTAGGGGATCCATCAGAAACCTCTCGTGTGGTCTTTACGCCGGATGGCCGGGCAGAGCTTTATGTCGGGACACAAAGTAATGGCCAAGGGCATGAAACGGTCTATGCTCAGTTCCTGAGCGACCAGAGCGGCATTCCCGTGGATCATATCCAGGTGGTGCAGGGCGACAGTGATCAAATCCGACAGGGGGGCGGTACGGGTGGATCACGTTCTGGAACAGTTCAGAATGCTGCCACGCTTGAATGTGTGGATGTTATGGTTGCTGCGCTGATGTCTTATGTATGTGAAAAAATGGGTGTTTCTGTTGGTGAGCTGACATTTGATCATGAAGTTTTTCGCGCGCCTGGCAGCAATGAAACACCCGATCTACTGACGGTTGCGGCTTGGGCCCGTGATGATGGGCGTGAAGATCTGCTTGCCCATGAAGCCCGCATCACATTGCCCGCGCGTAGTTTTCCCAATGGCGCCCATGTGGCCGAGGCCGAAATAGACCCCGAAACAGGTGTTGTCACTATTGATCGATATTCTGTGGTGGATGACTTTGGTAATCTTCTTAACCCAATGGTGGTAGAAGGACAGGTGCATGGTGGTGTGGCCCAAGGTTTGGGTCAGGCGATTTGTGAACAGGCTGGTTTTGATGATCAGGGTCAGTTGATCACAGCATCGTTTATGGATTACGCCATGCCGCGTGCTGATATAATACCGTATATCGGTTTCGTGAATGAACCCACGCCATCAACCTATAATCCGATGGGGATGAAAGGGTGTGGCGAGGCCGGGACTGTCGGATCAATGGCGGCGGTGGCGAATGCGGTGCAAGATGCGCTTTGGGAGAACGGAGTGCGTCAAGCGGACATGCCGTTCACACCTCTGCGCGTCTGGGAGATGCTTGAGAATGCTTCTGGTGACAGAACATAGAATGAAAACCTGATGTCGGTGCTGCAACGCATTTCAAACTGGCTGCGCCCGTCTTCCTGGCGCAGTGACACACCAGCCGTTGCGCGGCGCGGGCCGGTGAATCATGTGGTGATTATTGATGGTACAATGTCGTCGCTGCATCCTGAATGCCATACCAATGCGGCGATCACATATAAGCTGTTGCGGGAACAAGCACCGGCCGCGGATATGACGCTGTTTTATGGCGCGGGGGTGCAATGGAAATCCTGGCGTGACACAGCGGATGTGATCCGGGGACGTGGGATCAATCGCCAGATACGGGCCGCTTATGGCCATCTTGCGTCTAAGTATCGCCCTGGCGATAAGATCTTTTTGTTTGGCTATTCGCGTGGGGCTTTCGCGGCACGATCCCTTGCCGGGGTGATTGATCGGATCGGATTGTTGCGGCCGTCAGAAGCCACAGAACGCAATATTCGTCAGGCCTACCGTCATTACGAATGTGCACCAGGATCAGAAGTGGCAAAGGCGTTTGCGCGCCTGCATTGTCATGAGATACCTGTCGAAATTGAGATGATCGGCGTTTGGGATACGGTTAAAGCGCTGGGCTTTCGTGCACCTTTGATCTGGCGTTTTGTGCCGGATGTCTATGAGTTTCACAACCACACTTTGGGGACATCGGTGCGCCATGGTTATCATGCGCTGGCTCTGGATGAAACACGTCAGGCCTTTGCACCGGTTCTTTGGGATACGCCCGGGGACTGGCAAGGCAATGTGGAACAGATGTGGTTCAAGGGCGCGCATGGGGACATCGGGGGCCAATTGGGACATCATGAAGAAAGCCGGGGTCTGTCTAATATTCCATTGATCTGGGTGCTGGGCCGGGCAGAGGCATTGAGTCTGCGATTTCCGGAAGGCTGGCGGGCACGTTTTCCCCGTGACCCTGAGGCCCCTGCAATCGGGTCTTACAAAGGATGGGGGAAGTTGTTTCTGAACCGCCGCCGTCGGCTGGTCGGGCGGGATGTGTCAGAGGTTTTGCACGACAGCACTGTTGGTCATAAACCTGCTGCAAGGATTCTGCGGGCGGATCTGGTGGAACAAATCTCTGGCGAAACATCTGTCGTGCATGATGGAGATCGCAATGGGCCCTATGCCACACGTAGTTTGCCGCGCAATGAGGCTCTTGATGGGCAGGCTTGAGACGTGAGAGGCAGCCTGCCGGGGAGGCTCCCGCCCCTTTTACAACAGCAGAGCTGTCGTAAAAGCGTTGGGCGTGGCGCGCTGCGCGCGCGGGCGTGAAGATGTAAGCGTTTAAGGAAATTTATGCATGGATAATTCAGAGCACAGCCGGCAGAATTTTGATCACCTGGGGTGGTTGATGCTGCGCGGGGCCGTTTCATCTGAGCATGTGCAACGTCTGAAGAATGCGGCAGGGGCTAATGGGCGTCCGGGGGTGCGAGAAGCGCCCGAAAATGCGCTTGGGCAGGCGATTGATACATCGGGTGTGATTGACCTTCTTCAGGGGATTTGGCCTAGTATGCGTTTGGTGCGATTATTGTCGTTTGATAAGTCAGCTGAGGCCAATTGGGGTGTGCCCTGGCACCAGGATCGGGTGATTTCAGTTGTGGATCGGGCCGAGGTGCCGGGCTTTACGAATTGGTCGTGCAAAGGGGGAACTTGGCATTGTGAACCGCCCGAAGAACTTTTGCAGCAGATGTTGTTTGTACGTTTGCATTTGGATGACAATTGTTCAGAAAACGGAGCCATGCAGATCGTTCCGGGCAGTCATTCACTGGGGAAAGTGCCTGTAAGTGACGTTGGGACACGGACGTACGAAGGAAAACCTAAGGTGATAGAGGCGCGGGCCGGAGATATCTTGGTTTTGAAAATGCTGACGCTGCACGGATCCGAACCTGCCCAGACCCCGACACGCCGTCGGGTGCTGAGGTTGGACTTTGCACCATTTGAATTGCCGCATCCGCTTGCTTGGGCGTAGCTTTGAGTGATCTTCATCACGCCCTTTCAGGGACGTTGCGGTTTCATGATGATACAGGTGGTGGAGCCGGTCGCATAGAGCTTGCCATCTTTGACACCACGCAATTCACCGCGTGAAATGCCAGTAGAACGACCAGCGTGTTGGGTTTCGCCGATGGCCTCGACTTCAACGCCCAGGGGAATGCCACGGTTGATATTTATCTTATATTCCAACGTTGTATAAATTGACCCTTTGGGAACTTCGGTCATCACCGCGCAGGCCATACAACTGTCCAGGATCGTGCCGTACCAGCCCCCGTGTACTGTTGACATTGGGTTTGTCAGGTCAAATTCAGGTGTTCCGCGAAAGACAACGCGCCCCTGTTCCACACTGTGCAGATGAAATCCCATGGTGCGGCCAATGGGCGGGCCAGACAGTTTGCCCGCAAGAATATCTTGCATGAATTCAAGACCGGAACGCGAAAAAAGATCGTTTTCGGTGGGCATCTCAGTGGCAGAGTTTGCGATAAATGACGGCATGGGATCCTCGGTGCTTTTTGTCAGAAAGCCATGGTGCCTTTGCAATTACAACCGTAACGCCGGGTCGCGATGTGCAGGGTCAAACCGGGACGGGGAAAACATGGATATATCTTCTTCGGATGGTACACCGGCCACAATATCTGACACAATCCGTCCCGTGGTCGCCCCAAGCGTTAGGCCAAGTTGCCCATGTCCGGTTGCAAAAATAACATTTTTTAACCTTGGTGTACGGCCAATCACCGGACGTGTGTCTGGAGTGAAGGGGCGGCGGCCCATGCGGCGTTCGCGTTGGTCTGTACACAGGCCTGGTAGAACCCGTTGTGCGCGTTCAACCAAAACATCGGCGCGCCGCCAATCAGGGGCAGCGTTTTCGCCTGCAAATTCAATTGTACCCGCGACAGCCAACCCGCAACTATATGGCGTGATCCCAAACCCGCCCGAGGGATAGAACACCGTATGTTTCAGATCGCTGTTGCTGTCGCCCAGAAGGGTGGCATAGCCCATTAGGCCTTCCATCTGCAAAGGCACATTCAGGATTTTCCCAAGCCGTTTTGACGCCACGCCTGCTGCGATGACCACTTCGTCGGTTTGAATTTCCGTACCATCAGTGCAAAGCACAGCCATGACGCGCTGATCCTCACGTTTGAAATTGGTGACTGCTTGCGAAATGCACCGCCCACCGCGCTGAAGAAACGTCTGCTGCAGTTTCTGGATCAAAAGCACAGGATCGGTGACGAAACTCCAGTCGTGCAGAATGGATGCATGTTGAAAGTTAGGCGCAATCGCGGGGTCCATATCATGGGCGTCCTGCCCCGAGATGTCATCAATCTTGCATCCCAATTCCCGTGCCAGTCCAAAGGCCGCGCCCATCGTTGCTTTGTCGTGGTCATTGTCGAAAAGCTTGATCACGGGGCGTTCAATCAGCAAATCCGGCGCCCCGATGTCCTGCAGTTGAGTTTTGAAATCTGCCGTGGATGCGAATGTGAGGGTTGCCAGATCTGCTGCAATAGCCCGCATACGTGAGGGCAGGGAATTTAAAGTGAAACGGGTAAACCAGGGCAGCAAGCGCAGGGCGGAAGAGGGCCGCAGGGACAGGGGGGCTTTGGGGTTGATCAGCCAGCCCGGCACTTTCATCAGCATGCCGGGTTGTGACAGCGGGACGATCTCGCCAACGGCGATGCAGCCACAGGATGCCCAGCTTGCGCCTTCACCAATCGGGCCGGGGTCAATGACTGTGACATCATGGCCCGCGGCCTGAAGAGAGAGGGCGCAGGACATGCCCACGACCCCACCGCCTGCAACTGTGATCTTTTTCATTTGGCCCCGTTTATGATGATGTTGATTTGGTCCAGGACGTCTCGGGCAACGGAAACACCACTGTCCTGTGAATTTTTGCGGTTTTTCAAGCGGCCATCGCCTGGAATGCGGGCATCGCCATTGTCGGTGATTTCAGCACAGATCCGGGTGATGTAATCATTGAACATTGGGTTTCCGAAACGCGCGGGGTCTATGGCGATCACGGTGGACCCACCTTTGATATTCAGGGCGTCGTGGGCTTCGCGATCCGCGTTATCCACGGACAAATTACCACCGGCAAGCGCCGCACCCAGAACTTCGACCAGGAAGGCAATCGCGGCCCCCTTATGTTCGCCAAAGGGCAACAGGCTGCGGGTTTCAAGGATCGCATCTGGATCCGTTGTTTTCTCACCATCCGGCGCAAGTCCTGCGGGATAGGGCAAGGCATGACCTTCGGCTGCAGCCATTTTGATGTCCATCAATGCAACGGTTGAAGAAGCCTGATCCCAGACAATCGGAGCCTCACCTTCGCGAGGGCATGCGAATGCCATCGGGTTGGTGCCAAAGACCGGGCGCACGCCGCCCTGTGGCACCACCATGGACAGGGAATTGATCACGCCAATAGCAATAAGCCCGGCTTCGGCTAGGGGTTCAACATCAAACCGCAGCCCGCCCAGATGGTGGCAATTGTGACAGGAAAACGCGGCGATCCCGTTCTGGCGCGCCATTTCAATCAGCTGATCACGGGCCAGATCTGCGGCAGGTTGATAGTAACCATTGTCCGCATCTGCATGCAGTGCGCCAGCAGCGTTACGGGTGATTTTTGGTGTCGCGTCGGGGTTGGCATAACCTGAAGTAAAGCTTTGTGCATAAACCGGTAACATCCGCAAACCATGGCTACGCGGGCCGTCGCGTTCAGAACGCGTAACGATATCTGCCAGCACACTCCGGGCATGATCTGTAACGCCACAGGTGCTGAAAACTGCATCCGCCAATTCTGTAACCAGCTGCAAAGAAAGGTTTTCTGTTGTTGTGCTGCTCATGATGTTGCCCTTCGGAGTTGCCCCCGGGATTATTCCGGGGGATGTGTACAATTTTACACGCTATATTCAGCGCGCTTCTTTGCGACAAATTCATCCAAAGCGCCGCGTTGGTCAACGGGCATCGGGGGTTGAACGTAATTATCAAGGATACGTTTGGCCTCGATATTGCCCACAACTTCGGCAGTCTTGGCACCTTCCGCTTCCCATTGTTCAAAGCTGTCGTTGTTTTGCAGCATGTTCATATGCAGGGGATGTTCGCGGGTGTGGTCGGTGCCAAGGAAATGGCCGCCGGGACCGACGTCTGCGATATCCCCTAGAAGCGCGCCTAGGTTTTCTTCCTGTAGCCCGGTAAAGAAACGGTGGAAATTTTCCAGCTGCAGAGAATCCTGCACCCATTTGGAATAACTGACGCCAAGCGCCCCCTCAAGAAACCCTGCGGAATGCACGATGTAATTGCAGCCCCCCAAAAGCACAGGCCACATGCTGTTGGCGGTGTCATATCCGGCCTGAAGATCAGGGGATTTTGAACCGGTCCACATCGTGCAGCTGCGCCACGGCACTTTATAGAACCGCGCCATTTGGCCCACGAGCAGGTTCATCAGGCCCGGTTCAGGGGACCCCATCATGGGCGCACCGGTTTTCATAGAAACGCCCATAATCGCCACACCCAGCACCATCGGGCAGCCTTTGCGAATGATCTGGCTATAGGCCATGCCTGCAAGGCTTTCGGCAATCAGAAGCGCAACGCCACCTTGCGGCGAAGCAGGTGTGCTGGCGCCTGCAAGAACGAAGGGCGACAGAAGGCAGGGCTGGTTTGCCGCTGCATAAACACGCAGGCTTTCCAGCATGGTTTCATCCCAGACCAGCGGCGTGTTGCAGTTCAGAAGGGAGGTCAGAACGACGTTGTTATCAACGAAATCTTCGCCGAAAACGATCTGTGCCATTTTCACGGTGTCCCGCGCGGCTGTTTCCGACAGGACGGACCCTTTGATCGGTTTGTCTGTCAGAGACAGCGCGGCGTGTACCAGTTCTAAGTGGCGTTCCGGCACGGGAACGTCCTGGGGCTCAACAGGCAGGATGCCAGGCACATGCATCGCCTGGCTCATCTGACCGAGCTTGAAGAAATTATGCGCATCGGCCAATTGAGACGGACGGCGGGTGCCATCGAGATCATAGACAAATGGCGCACCATAAGCATTGGCGAAGATCGAATTTTTGCCGCCGACGTCCACCGTGCGATCGCCGTTGCGTGCGTGCAATGTGTAGGTTTCGGGCACAGTGGAAATCAGATCCATCAGCATATCACGGCCAATGCGCACCCGTTCGCCCTGCACGTCGGCCCCCGCACGCTTCCAGTCCGCAAGCGCCACGGGATCGCGGAACTCAATGCCGGTGGTTTCCAGGATGGTCATGGCGGCGTTGTGGATTTTTTCAACACCTTCCGGACCTAGCAAATCAATCGGACCAACGGCGCGGTTCAGGGTTGGCAGATAGACCGGTGCGGGATTGGTGCGGGCAGCGACCCGGCTGGCGCGGCCACCGCGTTTACGAGGCTCAGACATGGTTTTCTCCTGAAAACAGACGGTTACGCGCGCGCACGGGCGCTGGAAGGATCATGGGCGCAGATATCGATGACTTCGGCCGCGCGCATTTCATTATGCACAAACACCTGCATTTTCGTGCCCGGCGCGGTCATACCCTGCGGAACCAGCGCCATCGCGATGTCGTGATTGCAGTAATATGAGAAGCCGCCCGAGGTCACACGACCGATCAGTGTCCCGTCGCTGTAAACGCCTTCGTCAAACATCACCGATGTATCGCAGAAGGGCAGCTTCAGGGTGACAAGAACCGGGTGATCACCGCTGTTCTTTTGGGCAATCAGGGCATCTTTACCGATGAAATCACGGCCCTCCAGGGCAACGAAACGACCAAGGTCCGCCTCGTATGGTGTCAGATCCTTGCAGATTTCGCGGTTAATTGCGCGGTAGGATTTTTCCAGACGCATGGATTCCAGCGCTTCAAGACCAAAGGGTTTCACGCCCGCTTTCAGAAGCAGATCTACCAGATGGCGGTTGTAGCCGACGGGGTGGTGGATTTCCCAGCCAAGTTCGCCGGTATAGCTGACGCGCAGCAGATGCACGCCTTTGGCATAGCCGACCTCGCCCATCTGGGCGGATAGCCAGGGGAAAGCGGCGTTGGACAGATCATTGTCGGTCAGCGGTTGCAGGATCTCGCGGGCTTTGGGGCCGGCAAGGGCAATGACACCCATGTTTTCTGAAATATCTTCAAGGATCACAGATCCATCACCGGGCAGAAGCCGTTGCAACTGATCCCAGTTGTAGGACCGCCAGTTCGGGGTTGAAATCAGGTAAAAGTCATCTTCACCATAACGCACCACGGTATATTCCGCATCCATGCCACCCTGGTCATTCAGCAGCAAAGACAGGGTCATACGCCCGATTTTAGGCAGTTTATTCGCCATAAGACCATCCAGCCATGCCGCAGCCCCTGGGCCACGCACGATGAATTTCGTCATGGGCGACATTTCGATGAACCCGGCTTCTTCACGGGTGCGACGGACTTCTTCCTGCACAAGTTCCATGTGATCAGTGCGGCGGAAACTATGTTCGGGGATGGCGTCTTCCGGTGCTTTTGCAAACCAGCGCGGGAATTCATACCCATTGAAGCTGGTCCAGACCGCGCCCTGGGCGGTCAGCAGATCATAGCTGCCGACGGTTTTCATTGGGCGGGCGGCAGGGAAATCTTCGCCCGGCACATGGGCATCCATATGGGTGCCCCAGGTTTCGCGCACCTTATCCATGGTCCAGCGTTTGGACGCGTAATCCGAGAAACGGCGCGGGTCGAGCTCGGACATATCCATGCCGGGATCACCGTTGATGATCCAGCGTGACAGGCGCTCACCCACCGTGCCACCCCATAGGATCCCGCCCGGCATACCTTCTGCCAGCCAGAGATTGTCATGCCCGGGTGCCGGGCCCGCCAGCGGCAGTTCATCTGGGGTCATCTGGAAGGGGCCGCGTGTGTTGGCTTTGATCCCGACCTCGCCAAGCGTTGGCACCCGTTCAATGGCGCGTTCCCATTGGGTTTCCACGGCGTCGAAATCTTCCGGCAGCAGGTCAGCCCCGAAATCTGGCGGCACGCGATCTTCGGCAAAGAGTTTCAGATCCTTGGTGAATTCATAAGGGCCGAACTGAATGCCGCCCACGTCTTCGCGCAGATAGGCGCCGTAATCTTCATCCCTCAGAATGGGGAATTCGGGCAGACCTTCGGCTTTGCGTTCCTTCAGAAGGGGCACGGTTTCTGTTGTCCAGTACTGGTGCACAATCGGGATGCAGGGCAGGTCCAGCCCCACGCGACGGGCGTTTTCACGGGCGTAGTTGCCGGTGGCGAAAACAAGATGTTCACAGGTGATTTCGCCCTGATTGGTCACAATTTTCCAATGACCGTTTTCCAGTTTTTCATAGCTCTGCGCTTCGGTGTTCTGGTGGATTTTAGCGCCGGCATCCCGCGCCAGTTTCGCCAGCCCCATGGTGATGTCAGCGGGGTTCACATAGCCATCTTCTGTGTGCAAAATGCCACCACGGATATCATCGCTTTGGTTCAGAAGCGGGTAGATTTCTGCGATTTCTTCGGGCGTCACCAGTTTGCAGGGGACGCCTGCGGCTTCGGAAATTGAAATATAGGACTGGAATTCATCCCAGCGTTTTTCAGTGTTAGCGACGCGCAGCTGACCAACTTTGCGCAGACCGACGGAAGCGCCCAGTTTTTCCTCAACCTCAGAATAAATCCGGATGGTTTCCATCGTCATTTTGGAAACATTATGCGAGCGCACGAAAGTCACCAGTAACCCGGCAGCGTGCCAGGTGGACCCAGATGTCAGCGTGGTGCGTTCCAGCATCACGGCATCTGAACAACCGTTCTGGGTCAGGCCATAAAGGATTGATGCCCCAACGCAGCCCCCGCCAACAACAACGACTTTTGCATGTGATTTCATGGTCTGCTTCCTTTCAGAAAATAACCTGCCAGTTCACGGGTATTTCATACGCAAATCTGGGCACGGCAATTCTAAAAAAAATCATCCAGATTTACTTGAGCTAAATCAGAAAAACCTGC
>NZ_JBMYXF010000034.1:0-36190 GCF_049608145.1 Halocynthiibacter sp. | reverse complement strand
TACGTTACGGCAGATCACACGAACGTCTTCCTGGCCTTCAACTTTCAGGTTGAAAAGCGTGGAAAGGAAGCGACCTTGCTTCAGGCGCTTCAGCAGGTCGTTGAACGGTACGTTGATTGCGATTGGCTCTTCGCCACCGCCGTATACAACACCAGGTACCAGGCCATCGCGACGTGCCTGACGAGCGGCGCCCTTGCCTGTCCCCGTACGTTCCGTGGCGATAAGATCAGGAATCTGTCCAGCCATTTGTATTCTCCAATATGATAAGGGTGGGACTCCTCCAAGGCTGTAGCCCCACGTGAAGTCGCGCGTATAGACGGATTCCTGTGGATTTGAAAGCTGTTTTTGGAGTGGGATGTCTAACTGTGTCCCCGGGAGCCATTTTCAATGATCAGGCTGGTGATCCGTGGCCAAAATCAGGAACCAAATGCTGCGCACGATGCCATAGATGCCTCGAAAACAAACGAAACCTTCCGGCCTTCTGATATCTCAGATCGAAGAAGGCCGGAAGGTAAATTTTACTTCTTGTTGTGGAAGATAAAGCCGATGAAGTTCAGCAAAAGTTGTGCCGCCAGGATCTGGGTGCTTTCGGCTGGATCATAGGCCGGGGCGACCTCTACAAGGTCAATACCCACCACATCGCCGCGTTTGGTCAGGCCCTGGACGATTTCCAGCACGTCGTAATATTGGAAACCACCATGGCTTGGGGTGCCTGTGCCGGGCGCGATGGATGGGCAGAACGCGTCAATGTCTATGGTCACATAGTAACGGGAGCCTTCCGGGATGCGATCCAGCACAGCCTGGGTGCCAAGTTTGCGCACCTGACGCACAGATAGAATGTCAGATCCACGTTCGCGCGCATCTTCATAACCTTCCTTCGCGGTGGAAGACACGTTGCGGATGCCCAGTTGGGTCATGCCAGAAACGTAATCTTTCTCAATTGCGCGGCGCATTGGGTTGCCATGGCCGTCGGTCACGCCGTGACGTTCATCAACGAAATCAAGGTGGGCGTCGATCTGGACCACATGGATCGGACCTTTTTCAGTGCAGTCTTCTTTATAGGCGTTGATGCAGGGGATGTTGATGGAATGATCGCCGCCGATTGTCACAGGAATTGCGCCTGCGTCGAGGATTTTCTTAACACCATATTCGATATTGGCGTGGGATTCCTCCGTCTTGGTGTGAATGATATCCGCATCGCCGCAATCCACGATCCGCACGCTTTCATCCAGATAGGTCGCGTCATCCTCATGGTCATAAGCACCGGCGTGACCGAAGCTGAACAAGGTGGAGGCTTCGCGCACAGCACGCGGACCAAAGCGCGCACCGGATCGGAACTGACAGCCGAAATCAAACGGCGCCCCCAAGATCGCCACATCCGCGTCGATCTTGTCCCAATTTTCGACATATGGCTTTTTGCCAAAAGTTGCGATGCCGACAAATGGCAGGTTCAGGCGACCTGCTTCGTAACCATGTGATGACATGATTTTCTCCGTTTCTTATTATAGTTAACGATAGGCCAGTTCCGGCAGGAACAGGGCGATTTGGGGGAAGATGACCAGCAAGCCGGTCACGACCAGAAGGATGAACAGGAAGGGCGGAACCCCTCTGACGACCTCAATGAAAGGGCGACGGAAGACCGCGATTGCAGTGAAGAGGTTGCAGCCAAACGGCGGTGTTGCCGCACCAATGGCCACTTGCAGCGTGATCAAAACACCGACCAGCACCGGATCCAACTCTGCGGCTTTGATCATCGGGGCAAAGATCGGCACAAGGATCAAGATCACAACGATACTGTCCACAAACATACAGCCAACAAAGAAGGCGATGTTAATGGCCAGAAGGATCATCATCGGGCTTGCATCATTCAGGCCAAGCGATGCGATGATCTGTTGTGGGACCTGTGCAAAACTTAATGTCCAGCTAAAGGCCGCACCCGCCGCAATCAGGATGAACACAACAGAGGTGATCGCACCGGTGGACAAAGCAATGTCAAAAAGATCGCGGATCTTGATGGAACGGAAGATCACGACCTCTAAGATCGCCGCATAAAGCACGCAGATCGCAGCCGCTTCGGTCGGGGAAAACACCCCGCCATAGATCCCGCCGACGATGATCGCAGGGAAGCCCATCGGCCAGAGCGCACGGCGCATGGCAGTGAACCGCTGGCCCCAGTCTTCGCGTGGCAGAACCGGAATGTCGTGACGATGGGCGTAATACATGCAGTACATGGAAAAAAGCACAACGATCAGAAGGCCCGGAACGATGCCCGCAATGAACAGCTGTGAAATCGACGTGCCAGAGACAACGCCATAAATGATCATGCCAATGCTTGGCGGGATCAAATAGGCAAGGTCAGCGGCGTTCACGATCAGGCCGATGGTGAAACTGTCGCTATAGCCAGATTTCAGCATGCGTGGGCGCATCGCGCCGCCAACGGCGACCACGGTGGCCTGGGTTGATCCGCACACCGCACCAAACAATGCACAGGCAGAGGTCACAGAGATCGCAAGCCCGCCCTTGATATGACCCATGAAGCTCATGACCACATCAATCAAACGGTTCGCAGAATGTCCCCGCGTGATGATATCAGCCGCCAGGATAAACATCGGCACAGCAATCAGGGCTGCGGGTTTTACACCCCCAATCATCTGCTGCACAAGGATTTGCAGGCTCATGTTTGGAAAGTACACAAAGAAACCCAACACAGCGGCCGAGATCAAAGGCATCTTCATGGGGAAACCGCATAACAGCAGAATCACCATGACAATCAGCATAAATTCGGTCACTTTGCGGCCTCCTCGCTTGAGTTTTCTTCATGTCGGCGGATCGCAGCAGCTGTTTCCGGGTCCTCATAACTGTCGACTTCAAGGTAGGAGACATAGATCTCTTCCTCAGCGAAGTTCAGGTTACGGATTGCGGTCAGAAGATATTGGAACGACGCCATCGCAAGCCCGATCACGACCCAGATATAAGTCAGATACAGGGGCAACTGCAGCGCGGGGGTAATGCGGCCACGGCTTGCGACTTTCTGAACATATTCAAATGCATACCAGGCCAGGATCGCCATCATCACAGATGTGGTCGCCGCGATAACAACCATCAGCCCTTTACGGATTTTCGGTGGCAGCGCATCATAGATTGCAGACATGCGGATGTGGATGCCTTTGCGGGTGGCATAGCCAAGGCCCATGAAGGTTACGATGATGATCAGAAACTCGTTCAGTTCTTCGGAAAAATAAATGGACTGGTTGAACACATAGCGGCCAAAAACATTGGCGATTGTATTCACAGCCATCAGAATAACACCCCAGCTCAGGATCCAGATTTCAACACGGCCGATGGCGGCGTCAATCTTACCCAGAAAGCCAAAGGGCACGGCTTCAGGCTTTTGCATTGATTTGCACCTTTTGGATGTCCCGCGCGCGGAAGAGAGAGAGAAAACACGCGGGACAGTTACGGGATCAGTTGGATGACAGCTCAGCGTTCAGCGCGTCGAGCAGTTCCTGACCACGTGCGCCTGCGGTTTCCACATAGGCCTCTGCTGTGTCGCCAGAACGTGCGCGGAAAACGTCACGCTCTTCTTCAGTCAAGACAACAAGGCTGATCTCTGGCTTTGCTTCTTTAATCACATCCAGACGTGCGTCGTTGAAGTCAGTCACAACACCGTCGATAAAGCCGGTCATATCCGCCATGGTAGAGCGCACCAGATCTTGACGATCTGCAGATAGGGTTTCAAACCAGTCGGAACCCGCAACAACGGTGGTCACCAATTCCTGCTCGCCCGCCCAAATCAGGTGAGACGTCACTTCATAGAACTTCATTTCTTCAATGGTCGGGATCGGGTTGACCTGACCATCAATCGCACCCAACTGCAGCGCGCCGAAGACTTCGCCAAATGGCAGCGGCGTGGGGCTTGCGCCCATGTTGCTATAGGTTTCCACGAGGATCGGGGACACCATCACGCGCATTTTGAAGTTCTCAAAATCTTCCGGGGAACGGATCTCGCGGTTGGTTGTCCAAACCTGGGGGCCCTCAGAATACATGGTCATGACTTCAAGGCCACGCTTGCGGAAGTCCTCGTTTAGAGGGCCGTAAATGGTTTCTGATGTCGATAGGATGTTGGAAATCGCAGCCGGGTCAGACGGCAGCAGGTATGGCAACAAGAAGGCCTGGCTTTCCGGAACAATCGTGCCAAGGTTGCCGATGGAAACATTGGTGAATTGGATCACGCCATCTGCAGCCTGTTCCACGGTTTCAGTTGGTGTGCCAAGCGTGCCCATTGGGTACACGGTTACGGTCACATCGCCATTGGTGGCCGCTTCGATGCGGGATTTAAATTCCTGCGCATAGGCGTCCATGATGGAACCCGGGATCTCCTCGATCGCGAACTTCCAGTCTTCTGCAAATGCAGCGGCAGGTGCAAGGCTTAGCAGGGCAGCCGCGGCCGTTGTTTTCAGGTGTTTCAGGTTAAAGGTCATTTGGTTTCCTCCCATGATCCCATTCAGATTCGATCACCGGAAGCACATCACGTGTCATTATATGAAAAAATATTAACTTGCTTATTTTCACATAAGAAAAATTCACGTAAGTAAGATAGTTACGATGCAACTGGAGCAAGCTTGTTGAAATTACTCCGAAACACCCTCCTTGAGACATTTGTAACCGTCGTTGAATGCGGCGGCTTCTCTGATGCACAATTTGCGCTGGGGATCACACAATCGGCGATTAGCATCCGTATTCGTGACCTAGAGACCGGACTGGGGTATCGGGTCTGTGAACGCGGGCGCGCCGGGTTTCGGCTTACCGAACGTGGTGAAATCGCGTATAAAATGGCCCGTGATATTCTGCGATCGGCCAGAGATTTTGATGCTGAATTGTTGGAATTGCGAAACTCCATCGCCGGGGAATTGCGGATAGGTGTCGTTGACGCGGTCAGCAGCCTGCCCGGCTTGCCGCTGGTTCCTGCCTTGCAAACCTTTCTTGGCCGTTCAAACGACGTTCAACTGGAACTGTTGATTGCTTCACCAAATGAACTGACCCAAAAACTGATTTCCGGGGAAATCCATGTAGCAATCGCACCGTTTCGAAACCAGTTACCTGACCTTAACTACGTCGAGGTTTGTACCGAAGAACATCGTCTCTATTGTAGCGAGAAGCATGCCGTATTTAATTTGCCCGCCGAAAACATCAATGCGCGCCTTCTATCTTCGTACCCCCTATGTCAGCGATCCTATGATATGATGGCCTCGACAGATCTTGCCGCGTCCAAAGCTCAGGTTCTTGTCGCCAACATGGAAGCGATGGCCATGCTGATTGAAAGCGGTCATTATCTTGGCGCACTGCCTGCACACTATGCCCGGCAATGGGTTGATCGGGGTGTGTTTCGTGAATTGCGCAGCGATGACCTACGCTGGACTTCAGTATTCTATCTCGCGACACGTCCAAATCGCAGCCAACGCCAGGCGGTAAAGCTGTTCTGCGATGATGTAATCGACTGCATTCAGAATCACAAAATTTGATGCGTTTCAAAAAATATATTCATTTTTGTTATGCATCATTCTTCCCATATCTTTGTAACATCAATTCATTCCAGGAGAAACTATCATGAATGATTTTACAGCCACCATTCAAACCCCCGGCCGTATCGCAGCATTTGCCAACGGCGATCAGGGGGGAAACCCTGCGGGTGTAGTTCTGGGTAACACTCTTCCGGCCCCTGATGAAATGCAACGTATTGCAGCAGATCTTGGATACTCCGAAACTGTCTTTGCAGCCCCCGATAAGAACCGTTGGAAAGTGCGATATTATTCACCTGAAGATGAGGTGCCTTTTTGCGGTCATGCAACCATTGCCTTAGGTGCAATCCTTGGTGAAAACCGCGGTGCAGGCATATATCATCTGGATCTGGCGGAGGCACAAATATCGGTGTCCACGCAACCCTCTGAAACCGGGTGGCAGGCCGCCTTGCAGTCACCAGAAACCTGGTCAGATGCACTTGATGAAACTCTGCTTCAGGAAATTCTAGATCTTTTTGGCCTGACCAGCAGCGATCTGAATCCACAATTGCCGCCACGCCTTGGTTTCGCCGGCAACCGGCATGCAATCCTGGCGCTGAAATCCCGTGATACCCTTGCGCGGATGGCCTATGATTTTGACGCTGGCAAGACCCTGATGGAACGCGAAAACCTGATCACCATCAGTCTGCTTTACGTCGAAACCCCTACTCTCATCCACGCCCGCAACGCTTTTGCCATTGGTGGTGTTGTGGAAGATCCCGCCACCGGTGCCGCAGCCGCGGCCCTGGGCGGTGTACTGGTTGATATGAACTGGCCGGGTCTAAAAGGCGGAGGCCACTTTACCATCCGTCAAGGCGAAGACATGGGCCAGCCCTCGCTGTTGAATGTAGAAGTCACGGGCACAGCAGGTGACTCCGTTCGTGTCAGTGGCGACGCAAGAATGATCGAAGCATAAAAGGTAACGCTCTGGGTTCATGACCCAGGGCGTTACAACATGACCTATTGTACCTGTTTATGACTGCGGGCAGTGCGGGCGACCGGAATTATCGCCGCCAATGATGCAAGGGCTGCGGTCCACGATCGTGTTGTCCACCTGAGGGGTGCCAAGGGTTGTTGATGTGATTGCATCTGTTTGTGGAATTGCGGCTTCAACATTCTCCGCCTGTTCTGTGACAACATCTTGCCGCACAGGCGCTTCTTCACGATTGCCAAATCCGCCGCGCAGATCCGGGATTTCTATACCGGCACAACCCGCCAACGTCAGAGCCATACCACCCAGCATCAGTGTCTTCAGAATATTCATACCGCTCACCTTATCAATTATTGTTGATACAAGTTTACGCGGCGGACCACGCCCCGGCAAGTGGGGGCGTGGTCAATACGCAATATCAGGCCCAACGACCTTCAAAATCTTCGGGGATCAGCAGGATATTCTCATCGACATTATTGATGTCGCGATGTCCGCACAGCGCCATGGAGACATCCATTTCCTTATGCAGAACCTCCAGCGCCTTTGTCACACCTTCTTCGCCCATGGCCCCCAAGCCATATATGTAAGCCCGGCCGATCATCACGCCTTTTGCGCCCATGGCAACGGCTTTCAGAATGTCCTGCCCGGTGCGGATACCACTGTCGAGATGCACTTCAACCTTGTCCCCAACAGCCGCAACAATCGGGCGCAGCATACGGATGGACGAAAGCGCACCATCCAGCTGACGCCCGCCGTGGTTCGACACAACAATCGCATCGACGCCCAGTTCCGCAGCCTTCTTCGCGTCTTCCACATCAAGGATCCCCTTCAGGATCACCTTGCCGCCCCACCAGTCGCGGATTTTGGCGACTTTTTCCCAGTCCAACGTCAGATCGAAACGATCGCCCGTCCAGGCCGCCAGATCGGCGGGGTCTTTGATCCCGTCCACATGGCCGACAATATTACCAAACATCCGGCGCTTCGTGCCCAGCATACCCAAACCCCAACGCCAGCGGGTGGACAGATCAGCGATGGAAGACAATGTCAGCTTGGGCGGCGCGGACAGGCCGTTTTTTAGATCCTTGTGGCGTTGCCCGAGGGTCTGCAGATCAAGGGTGATCACAAGGGTCGAACAGCCCGCTGCCTTCGCGCGCTCAATCAGCTGTTTGGTGAAAGCATCATCGTTCATCGTATAAAGCTGGAACCAGAACGGTTGGTTGACGTTCTCGGCCACGTCCTCAATCGAACAAATCGACATGGTCGACAACGTATAGGGCACCCCGAATTTCTCCGCGGCTTTTGCTGCCAGGATTTCACCATCCGCATGCTGCATCCCCGTCAGGCCGACTGGGGCCAGAGCCACCGGCATCGCCACATCTTGGCCGACCATCTGGTTTTTTGTGGTGCGGTTGGACATATCCACCGCCACGCGCTGACGAAGGCGGATGGCTTCGAAGTCAGAGGTGTTCTCGCGGAAGGTCTGTTCCGTCCAGGACCCGCTTTCCGCGTAATCATAAAACATACGCGGCGCGCGTTTCTTATGCAGACGCTTGAGATCTTCGATTGAGGTAATCACAGGCATTTTGGTCCCCCAGGGTGGATTTCCAGAATTGGTAAAATTTCATTACCAAAATGTGAGGCACGGTGCAACTGGAGTGAGTGGGGATGCGGCAATGGGCATCTGCTCCTGTATTGGGAAACTCCGCCTTACTCATGTCATATAACCGTTACATTGGCGAGCTAACCTGAAATCGCAAAGAACGAGAAAACATAGGAGGCTTCGATGACCTCTCTCAATATTCAGCTATGGGAGCTGATTTCGAATTACAAAATGCCTGATGATGCTTCAGGATTGCCATTTACGGATCAGTTGATGGTGGAAAATAACATCTCGCGCGAAACCGCAGATGTCGCGATCACCGAATATCACAAGTTTATGTATTTGTGCGCCACGCGGGGTGAACGCAATGTGCCCTCAAAAGCTGTCGATCTTGTCTGGCATTTGCACATGCAACACAGCCGTGATTATTGGGATGGGTTTTGCAACATACTTGGCAAACCTGTTCATCATAATCCCGGCGGTCAGGGAGCAAAGCATCTAGAAGGCTACAAAGCGACTGTTGAAGCATACAGAGACCTGTTTGGCACACCGCCCCAAGGTATCTGGAAACAGCACAACAAGATTGGAACATTTTTGACACTGTGTCTTTTGACGGCGTTTATCTGCTTTAGCGCGGATGCCATTTCACAGAGCAACAATCCTGTATTCGGTGTGCTGTTCATGTCCCTCCCGTTGTACATGTATGTGACTACTCTGAACGGGCTGACCACAAAAGGGGAATTCACCCTGACTTTCGAGGGCAAGGATCCTTTTGCGAATGATGACGCTGGGGACTGCGGTTCAGGATGCGGTGGCTGCGGCGACTGACACACCGGGGCTTGCATGTGCTCAGTGTAAACCATCATAGTTTCCCGTTTGAAAAATAGAAAACCCCGCTCAATCAAGCGGGGTCCAATGGCTTAGCTCTAGGTGTCAGATCAAGCGCGGTGGGCGCCGTCGGCGAGGGTTTTCACGAAAGCCAGGACATCAGCGGTGCTTTCGCCTTCGCCGATCTTCTTAACAATCGCGGACCCGACAACTGCGCCGTCAGCGATAGAAGCAATGGCCTCTGACTTCTCAGGCGTGTTGATGCCAAAGCCTACGATCACCGGCAGGTCGGTTGAGGCTTTGATGCGCGCCACTTCTGGGCCTACGTCGCCTGCTTCTGCTTCGGCCGCACCCGTTACGCCGGTGACAGAGACGTAATACACAAAGCCAGACGTGTTCTGCAGAACCTTTGGCAGGCGTTTGTCGTCGGTCGTTGGTGTGGCGAGACGAATAAAGTTCAAGCCTGCCGCCTGGGCCGGGATGCAAAGTTCGCTGTCCTCTTCCGGTGGCAGATCCACCACGATCAGCCCGTCAATGCCAGCCGCTTTTGCATCGGCAAGGAATTTATCGACGCCACGGGAATAGATCGGGTTGTAATAGCCCATCAGCACAATCGGCGTTGTGTCATCTTCCTTACGAAATTCTGTCGCCAGATCGAGTGTCTTCTGCAGGGTCATGCCAGCTTCCAGCGCGCGCTGACCGGCCAGCTGAATGGTTGGGCCATCCGCCATCGGATCCGTAAAAGGCAACCCAAGTTCGATCACATCCACACCCGCCGCTGGCAAACCTTTTACGATTTCCAGCGATTGTTCATAATTGGGATCACCCGCCATCACATAAGAAACAAACGCTTTCTTACCTTCGGCTTTCAGGGCGGCGAATTTAGCATCGATACGGGTCATGGGCAGTCCTTTATGTCTTGCCTTTGACTTGTGCTTGAAACTGAGGCGAAGATCAATCCCGCATCACATATGAACACAGAGCTCAATCCCACAGCCTGTTAACCATATTGTCAGAAAAAAGGCAGAACAAATGCCCAAGCAGAACCAAACCCGCAAGCCTGTGCGATGCGAAAGACACCCCTCACATTTGGGAACCTGTTAATTTATCAATTGTTACAGAAGTTTCGATGTGAATTCGGTGACTGACAGGAGCCGAAACCCCTGCCAAAACCAAACCACCGCTTACCCGTTCAAATTTGCATCAATTTTTGCTGAAATTGGGGCGAAAACCAGGTTTGATCAGGGTTTCGGCGCGGTTTAATTTAGTCAGACTGCTTAAACATACCATGTCAGGCATTCATTTTCTGCTTATGAACCCTGGCTCAGTGACCAAAGGTTCGCGCAGCGCGCTCCCGAACGGCAATATGCAAGAACGGGGCCCTGCACCTCTCGCAAAGCCCTGGCGAAATCAGCCACATTCTCATGTGTCATCGCCCCGGAAATAACGGGCAGGTAAAGCACTTCGATTCCCGCGCTGCCTGCCGCTGCCTGAATTTCACTGAACAGCGGTTGCCCTGCTTCTTCGTGATCTGGCCGGTTGCAGATGATCGTACGAAACCCCGCATCTTTCAAGGTCGGAATATCTGCCGCTGAAATCTGCGGGCAGACGCTCAGGACATCGGACATTTTACGCATTTCCATGATATTCACCTTCATTCAGATCTTATTGACCGGGACTTTAAGCATGGGATCACCATGTTCGTCTACAGGCAGCTCACCCGCGCGCATATTCACTTGCAGTGAAGGTATAATCAGCTTCGGCATATCAAGGGTCGCGTCACGTTCCGTCCGGAATTTCACAAATTCCTCGCGACTTTTCCCGCCGCCCACATGAATATTGCCTGCTTTTTCCTCTGCCACCGTGGTTTCCCAGCGGATTTCACGCCCATTGGGCCCATAATCATGACACATGAACAGGCGCATCTCATCAGGCAAAGCCAGAACACGCTGAATACTGTCATAAAGTTCAGCGGCACAGCCCCCGGGAAAATCCGCCCGGGCAGAACCGCCGTCCGGCATGAACAACGTATCCCCAACAAAGGCGGCATTCCCCATCACATGCACCATACAGGCAGGCGTATGTCCCGGTGTATGCATCGCAAAGCAGGTCATCTCGCCAACTTGGTAAACGTCACCTTCCTTAAACAGACGATCAAACTGGCTGCCGTCACGTTGAAACTCAGTGCCTTCGTTAAACACCTTCCCAAACACATCCTGCACCAGGGTAATGTTTTGACCAACGCCAACCTTACCGCCCAATTTCCCCTGAATATAAGGTGCGGCAGACAGGTGATCCGCATGGACGTGGCTTTCGATCTGCCAAACAAGTTCCAGCCGGTTTTTCTGGATGAACGCGATAATCTTATCAGCGTTTTCAGATGTGATCCGCCCCGCTGCATAATCAATATCCATCACACTGTCGATCACAGCGCAGGCATTGCTGGCTGGATCTTTCACCACGTAACTGATGGTATTTGTCGCCGGATCAAAGAAAGCGGTGACTTCGGGTTCCATTTCCATGGAAATCGGATAGGCGTTCATCTCGGGTGTCCTCCCATGAAAATCAAATATGTACGGAGTGCCCCCCGCACTGCCAATTCAGACCTGCGTCAGCGACGGCAGGTTCTGATACCAAAGAGTGTATAGAGAGGGCAGAATCGCACAAGCCCCGTCACGATGAAGACCAGACCTGCGATGGTGGTCAGCGCGCTGATCAGAATGCTGTCAGGCACCCCGGAAAACCAGGTCAGAAGAAGCAGGGTAAACCCTGCAATAAGGCGAAACATGCGGTCACTGCCGCCAACATTGGCATTCATCTTCAGGTCTCCGGATTTATGATTGCAACCCGATAGCCCGACAGTACAAATGGTTTGGTAACTTTGTCACCAAACGGATCAGACCGCCGTCTCAGCCAACCGCGCCAGCGAAGGCCTGTCCAGCAAAGTGATGGTGCCCCGACTTTGCGCAACCCACTCTCGCCGTTGAAATTCCTGCAACTGGCGTGAAATGACCTCACGTGCGGTACCAAGCTCAGCTGCCATTTTCTGATGGGTGGATTTAATCACATCCCCGTCGCGCGAAAGTTCCAGCAAACGCTGTGCCAGACGAATATCCATGCGCTGAAAGGCGATGTCTTCGATGACCTGGAATAGATCTGTGATACGGCGGGAGTAAGCCGTAAAAACAAAGCGCCTGAAGGTTTCCGACGTTGAAATCAGATCCTCAAACACCATACGTGGGATGGCGGCGGCAACCACTTCTGTTTCAGTGATGCCTTCTGCGGAATAATCGTCATAGGCCAGCAGGCAAGCCGTGGTCATGACACAGCTTTCCCCCGCGTTCACGCGGTACAGAACAATTTCGCGACCGCCTTCTGACAACTGCTGCACCCGCACGGTTCCTTCCAGCAATAGCAGCAGATTTTCTGGCGTTTTATCCGGCCCGAAGATCACCGTATTCGCGGGCAAAGTAACGACTTTGCTGCGTGAAGTCAGGCGTTCACGCAATTCAGGCTTAAGTTGTGAAAGACCCATAAAGCGGTCAATCCAGTTGGAATTATCCATGTCATCTCTGTCATTCTGGCTGGTTGTCAGTACAGAATATGCGCCCATTGAAGATACGTCTACGATGAAACGCCATTGGGCACAGACGACGCGACGAAATATGTTACGAAATCCAGAGGGATGGGAAATTCTGTAACATATCACTTGCAACGAATCAAAATCACGAATATTTCGACCATGCGGTCGGCTATTGATCCGCGTGAAGACATGCCACCGAATAAAGGGAGCCAGTACATGGACGCATTTATCTGCGACGCAACGAGAACGCCGATCGGCCGCTATGGCGGGGCGCTGTCCTCTGTGCGCACCGATGATCTGGCCGCCCACCCGATTGCGGCCCTCATGGCGCGCAACCCGCAGGTTGACTGGGCGTCGATTGATGATGTGATCTTTGGCGATGCAAACCAGGCCGGTGAAAGCAACCGTAACGTTGCACGTATGGCGGCCCTTCTGGCGGGGTTGCCCGTAGACGTGCCCGGCACCACAGTTAATCGCCTTTGCGCCTCTGGTATGGATGCCGTTGGTATGGCCGCGCGCGGTATTAAAGCGGGTGATTATGACATGGCCATTGCGGGTGGTGTGGAAAGCATGTCGCGCGCGCCGTTTGTGGTTGGCAAACAGACTTCGGCCTTTGGGCGCGCGGCACAGATGTTTGACACCACCATTGGCTGGCGTTTCATCAATAAGAAATTACAAAAGATGTATGGCACAGATTCCATGCCGGAAACGGCGGATAATGTTGCTGCGGATTATAACGTGAACCGAACCGATCAAGATGCATTTGCCGCGCGTTCGCAGGCCCGTTGGGCCGCCGCACATGAGGCCGGTATTTTCAACGATGAGATCACAGCCGTCGAAGTGCCGCAACGCAAAGGCGACGTGGTTGTCGTTGACACCGATGAACACCCCCGCCCGGGTACAGATGCCGCGAATTTGGGGAAACTCAAAGGCGTGAACGGGCCGGATTTGACGGTGACTGCGGGCAATGCCTCTGGTGTGAATGACGGCGCTGCGGCCTTGTTGATTGCCTCAAAGGAAGCCGCCGAAAAACACGGTCTGACACCAATGGCCCGTATCGTTGGCATGTCAGCCGCAGGGGTTGAACCCCGCGTCATGGGCATCGGCCCCGTCCCCGCTACGCGCAAGGTTTTGGCCCGCGCCGGGCTGACGATTGAAGACATGGATATCATTGAATTGAATGAAGCTTTTGCAAGTCAGGGCATCGCCACTTTGCGCGAGCTTGGCCTGCCGGATGACGCCGCACATGTGAACCCAAATGGTGGCGCAATTGCCATTGGTCACCCCCTTGGCATGTCTGGCGCGCGCCTTGTGATGGCGGCAGCTTATCAATTGAAACGCACAGGCGGGCGCTATGCGCTTTGCACCATGTGCGTGGGTGTCGGCCAAGGCGCCGCAATTATTATTGAACGCGTATAAGGGAGGAAAGCCGATGGATGCACAAATGGTTAAATCCGCAGGCACGGGCGTCAAATCCCGCGAGGAAATGACGGATCAAGAACGTGATTTTCAGGATAAAATCGACGCGGATATCAAGATTGAACCGCGTGACTGGATGCCTGATGATTACCGCGCGACATTGATCCGCCAGATGGGCCAACACGCCCATTCTGAGATCGTCGGCCAGCTGCCCGAAGGCAACTGGATCACCCGCGCGCCGACCTTGGAACGCAAAGCAATTCTGCTGGCAAAAGTGCAGGATGAAGCGGGCCACGGCCTGTATCTATATTCCGCCGCAGAAACCCTTGGCGTGACCCGTGATGAGCTGACGGAAATGCTGTTGGATGGGCGGATGAAATATTCTTCCATCTTCAACTATCCCACCCTGAATTGGGCCGATATTGGCGCGGTTGGTTGGCTTGTGGATGGGGCGGCGATCATGAACCAAGTGCCGCTGCAACGTACATCTTATGGCCCCTATTCTCGTGCGATGATCCGCATTTGTAAGGAAGAAAGCTTTCACCAGCGCCAAGGTTATGATGCGATCCGCAAGATGGCCGAAGGCACTGTTGCGCAAAAGAAAATGGCGCAGGATGCGTTGAACCGGCTTTGGTATCCATCGCTGATGATGTTCGGCCCCTCGGATAAAGATTCCGTGCATTCCGCGCAGAGCATGGCTTGGAAAATCAAGATCAATACCAATGACGAACTGCGCCAGAAATTCGTCGATCAGACCGTGCCACAGATTGAATATCTGGGTCTCGACCTGCCGGATGAGGGCATCACATGGAACGCCGAACGCGGTCATTATGACTACACAGATCCGAACTGGTCCGAGTTCTTTGACGTGATCAAGGGCAATGGTCCCTGCAATGTCGACCGTCTGGCCGCGCGCAACAAAGCTTGGGACGATGGCGCCTGGGTGCGGGATGGTCTGATGGCGCATGCACAAAAGAAAGCCGCAGCCAAGATGGCCGCTGAGTAAGTCGATTAGAGGAGAAATCAAATGCAAAACGAATGGCCTCTCTGGGAAATCTTTATCCGTGGTCAACACGGTATGAGCCACCGCCACGTCGGATCGCTTCATGCACCTGACGCTGAAATGGCAATCAAAAACGCGCGCGATGTCTACACGCGCCGCAATGAAGGCGTGTCCATCTGGGCGGTTGAAGCAAAACACATTGCCGCCACTGCTCCGGGCGAAAAAGGCCCGCTGTTTGAACCAAGCGAGAGCAAAGTTTACCGCCACCCGACCTTCTTTGACATCCCTGAAGAAGTGGGGGCTATGTAATGTCAGCCGTTGATCAACAGGCCCTGTTCCAGTTCCTGCTGCGCATGGGTGACAACACGCTGGTCCTGGGGCATCGCGTTTCCGAATGGTGCGGACATGCGCCTGTGCTGGAAGAAGACATCGCGCTGGCCAACACCGCACTTGATTTGATCGGTCAGACACAGTTCTGGCTGGGTCTTGCCGGTGAAGTCGAAGGCAAAGGTCAGGATGCTGATGCGCTGGCCTTCCGCCGTGACGTTTGGGATTTCCGCAATTTCTTGATCTGCGAAATGCCAAATGGCGATTTCGGACAAACCTTGATGCGTCAATTTCTGTTTGATGCATGGGCCTCTGTGACGCTTGCGCATCTGCAGAAATCATCTGATGCACGTGTCGCCGGCATTGCTGCGAAAGCTTCTAAAGAAGTGGCGTATCATCTGGAACGGTCCGCAGATACTGTGGTTGGTCTTAGCGATGGCACCCCGGAAAGCCACAAACGCATGCAGGCGGCCCTTGAATATCTCTGGCCATATGTGGGCGAGATGTTTGCCTCTGACGATGTGGACGCTGCCATGGTTGCTGCCGGCATTGCACCGGATCCGGCCAGTTTACGAGCAGAATATGATGCGATCATCACCCGCGTTCTGACCCAGGCCACCCTGGATATTCCGCAAAGCACATTCGCCCATAAAGGCGGGCGTGACGGATCTATCCACACGGAACATCTGGGCCATCTGCTGACCTCTATGCAGTGGCTGCAACGCGTGTACCCGGATGCGAGCTGGTGATATGACACAGGCGGCGGAACATCCCCCTATTGTTCAGGTCTGGGAATGGCTGCACGCTGTTCCCGATCCGGAAATCCCTGTGATTTCCCTGACCGATCTCGGGATCATCCGCGATGTGGCCTATGACGGTGACACGCTGGTTGTCACCGTCACCCCCACCTATTCCGGCTGCCCGGCGACATCGATCATCAACCTTGATATCGAAACGGCCCTACGCGATCAGGGGATAAACAATATCCGCCTGAAACAACAGATCTTTCCGCCCTGGACCACCGATTGGCTGACACCTTCGGGCGCGGAAAAACTGGAAAAATACGGCATCGCCCCGCCCACAGCGGCGGGTGGGCCTAAACGTTGCCCCCATTGTGGCGGTGAAAATCTTGAAAAACTCAGTCAGTTCGGCTCGACCCCCTGCAAGGCGCAGTGGAAATGCACCGACTGTCTTGAACCTTTTGACTACTTCAAATGCATCTAAAGCGGTGCTGACAGGGAGGATACTATGGCCCGTTTCCACGAGCTGATCGTTACCGATATTCACAAAACCATCCGCGATGCGGTGGTCGTAACGCTGAAACCTGCCAATGATGCAGAGTCCAGTGAATTTGATTTTACCCAGGGCCAATACCTGACATTCCGCCAGGATTTTGAAGGCGAAGAACTGCGCCGCAGCTATTCGATTTGTGCTGGCAAGGGCGAAGGCCTGCTGCAGGTTGGTATCAAACGCGTCGATGGCGGTGCTTTTTCCACCTGGGCGAACGAAGATCTGAAAGCCGGTGATGTAATCGAAGCCCTGCCCCCGATGGGGGGGTTCTTTACCCCGTTGGACGCTGCGAACCAGAAACAATATCTGGGTTTTGCGGGCGGCTCGGGCATCACACCTGTTCTGTCGATCATCAAGACCACCTTGGAAGCAGAACAAAACAGCCGTTTCACACTGGTTTATGCAAATAAATCCGTCACTTCGATTATGTTTCGTGAAGAAATCGAAGACCTGAAGAACACCTATATGGGCCGTTTCAATGTGATCCATATTCTGGAAAGCGATGCGCAAGACATTGATCTGTTTACAGGTCTTGTGACCGAAGAAAAATGCGCCGAGCTGTTCAAAGGTTGGATCGACATTGAACATGTCAGCACAGCCTTCATCTGCGGCCCGGAACCTATGATGCTGGGCATTGCAAGTGCGTTGCGCACTGCGGGCTTAGATGATGCGCAGATAAAATTTGAACTATTCGCATCCTCCCAGCCGGGGCGTGCCAAAAAGAAAGCCCAAAGCAACACATCCGGCAATACGGGCGCGACCTCGGCCGCAATCACGCTGGATGGTTCAACCCAAACCATCACCATGGATCGGGACACCAGCATTCTGGATGCCGCGCGCGACAATAATATGGATGCGCCCTGGGCCTGTAAGGCCGGGGTTTGTTCAACCTGTCGCTGTAAAGTGCTTGAAGGTGAGGTCGAAATGGCCGCGAACCATGCCTTGGAAGATTACGAGGTGGCAAAGGGTTATGTCTTGTCCTGCCAAGCCTACCCGGTGAGCGATAAGGTTGTCGTGGATTACGACCAGTAATTTCAGAAAGCCCGCCCCTTCCGGCGGGTTTTTTATTTAATGAATGAGGGAAAAAGATGTCCGAAGACATGTCCATTGAAAGCTATCTCGCCAAAGGCGGTATCCTGAGCAATCCACATAACGTGCCATCCCGTTATCGCGCGGAACTGTTAAAACTGATGACCAGCTTTGTAGACAGCGAACTGGCGGGGGCTGCCGGATTTGCGGATATCATCAACCTTGGCCCCGGCATAAAGTCCCGTATTGCAGCGGCCAAAATCGTTCTGGAAAAAACCGACCATGCTGACAAAGTGTTAAAGATCATGGCTGAATTTGGCGTAGATGCGGAACGCTATGCCAACCACCACCCCTGGACTTCCCGCCTAGATCGCGAAGCTGCCATTGGCACACAACGGGTGGAACAGGACATGCGCCTTGCGGTTTTTAACTATCCACTAACGACTTGGGCCGATGCGGTGGTGATGAATCTGTTGATGGGCCGCGCTGTTGGTCTGCAGTTGGAAGAGTTCCAGACACTGTCATATCAGCCCTTGGCTGAAACCTTTCGTGCCATCGCCCCGGTTGAAGCACGCCACGCGGAACTGGCCGAAGAGGGGCTGGTTGCCTTGGTCGCGGAAACGAAAGCGACCGAACTTCAGGTTTCGGTTGATTATTGGTTGCCACGGGTTGCGGCCAGCTTTGGCACAGCAGATGCAAATCGTATGGACACGTTAAGATCTATGGGCCTGCGCCGCAGTTCCCCAGATGAAATGCGCTCCCGCTGGGAGGCCGAAGTAAAAACCGTACTGACACAGATCGGCCTAAGTGCAGAATAAATCAGTTGCGTAAGCGCGGCGGGAATGATTGGCTGATCCCGATTGATTGAGGAACCACCATGACACCAACCTGCACCTGGCCTGCACCCATTACACTGACTGGCGATCATGTTATTTTGGCGCCGCTTACCATGGATCACGCGGAAGACCTGAAGCGCGCTTGCGCAGAGATATCTGGTCTCTGGTATACATCCGTGCCCACACCTGATGGGATGGAACACGAAATTACCCGCCGTCTTTCCCTGCCTGATATGCAGCCCTTCACGGTGATGACACCAGATGGCACGCCTGTTGGCATGACGACCTTCATGAATATTGACGCCGCAAACCGGCGGGTTGAGATCGGGTCAACCTGGTATGCAAAATCCGTGCAACGCAGCGGGCTAAACACAGAAGCAAAACTGCTGTTGTTGACCCATGCCTTTGAGGATCTGGATTGTATCGCAGTGGAGTTCCGCACCCATTTCATGAACCACGCCAGCCGCAATGCCATTGCCCGCCTTGGGGCCAAACAAGACGGCATCCTACGCAATCACATGATCAGCCCCGATGGCAGTTTGCGCGACACAGTCTGTTTTTCGATCATTTCCGGGGAATGGCCTGCGGTGAAGATGAATCTGAAACACAGGTTACACCCCTCAGACTGAACCTGTTTATTCCTTGGAAACCGGTTCGCCGTCTTCCATCCGTGACAGTGCCAGCTGCAACGCATCCGCCAGATCATTCAGCTGCGCATCGCTCATCACGCCCTCAAAAATGTCCCGATCATTGTCCGCGACTGCCGCCATGGTCGCTTCGATATGTGCAGCCCCCTTTTCCGTCAGCTGCACAAAGCGGCTACGTTTGTCGTCCGGGTTATCTGCACGGGTGACATAGCCGTCTTCTTCAAACTGCTTCAGAAGCTTTGTCATTCCCCCGGACGTGATCAACACCGCGCGCCAGAGTTCCGACGGGGTCATCTGCCGCCCTTTTTGCGCACGCAGGGCGACAAGGGTTTCAAACCCCGCATCCGTCAACCCATGAGCCGCCAGGACCGGATTTGTCTTCGCCTCGACAATTTCACTTAAACGATACGCACCAAGAACCACCCGACAGGCCGGGGTCAGGGCCTCCGGCCAATTTTCCTGTAGTTTTGCCTGAATTTCAGAGACCGAAGCTTTTTCCATCACCACACCCCAATTTACCTTGCAAGAAAGGTAAATCATCCCTAAGTGAATGGAAATATCTTTCTGGAAAGGTAAATCCATGCGGAGCTTCAAAGACCGCCTGCGTCACACATTGCTGTTTGAAATGATCGCCCTCGCCCTGGTGGCAGTGTTCGGGTCATGGATCACCGGGCATTCGCCTGCCGAAATGGGCGCATTGGGCCTGATCATGAGCTTGCTCGCCATGGCCTGGAACCTAATTTACAACTGGATGTTTGATCACTGGGATATGAAACACCGCAACATGGCCCCGCGCGGTGTAAAAATCCGCATCCTACACGCGGTTCTTTTTGAAGCGGGCCTGCTGATTGCCGGGATCTTCATTGTGGCCTGGTGGCTTCAAATCACTCTCTTTCAGGCGTTTCTGCTGGATCTGGGCTTTGCCGTTTTCTTCCTGGCCTATGCCTATGTGTTTAACCTGACTTACGACAAAATCTTTCCGGTACCCGCGCAGGCAGCGGCGGCAGCTTCATAAGCCTTCAAGACCGCCCAGCGTCAGATCCGCCACATGGCGGGCATAGGTTTCCCGCGCGACACTGCCCGCGCCGGAATTCCACATGTAATACCAGTTCAGCATGCCAAAGACCGACATGGTCATATTGCGCAGTTTTTCTTTATCATTTTCAAAAGCGTCGGGCTTTACCGCACAAATCGCATTGTTCAGGCTGCGCACCATATCGCGTTGATAGCCGCGCAACAGGGTCTGTTGCTCTTCCGGCAGGGAAGACATCCCCCCTGCCTGAACCTGGTGTTCATGATCCGCGCCTTGGTAAGCCATCAGAATTTCCGCAATCAAAGCCCGCAGGTTTTCCGCAGGCGTGCCGGTCAGCGGAAAATCACAGATACGAGTGCGCAGATCGGTCAGATATGCATCAAGCACATCAAACAGGATCGCATCTTTACTGCCGTAATAGTGATAGATATTGGCCTTGGAGATCCCGCATTCCTTTGCCAACTGGGCCATGGATGCACCATCGAACCCCTCTGTCGCAAAGGTTTTCGCTGCAGCTTTCAGGATAGAAAGCCGTTTCTGATCGTGATCTTTTGCAATTGTACGGGCCAGGGAACTATCCTCTCTTACTGGTTGCGGTTGTCGACAACGCGCTTGGCTTTGCCTTCTGAACGCGCGACTTCGCCGGGATCCCCGACGACAACTTCGCAGGAGACGCCAACAATGTCTTTCACGCGTTTGGTCAGCATGCGCGCCGCAGCGGTTTTCGACAGATTGTCGGTGGCACCAGGTTCAGCTTCCACAAAGACGCGCATAGCATCCATACGGCCGGATTTGTAAAGCTCAATCTGGAAATGCGGCGCAAGCCCGCCGGTGGCCATCAGCTGTTCTTCGATCTGGGTCGGGAAGACATTCACACCGCGCAGGATGATCATATCATCGGAACGACCGGTGATTTTCTCCATCCGGCGCATGCTCCGCGCAGAGCCCGGCAGAAGGCGGGTCAGGTCGCGGGTGCGGTAGCGGATCATCGGCAGACCTTCTTTGGTCAAGGTGGTGAACACAAGTTCCCCCATCTCACCGTCTTCACAAACTTCGCCAGTCTCAGGGTTGATAATTTCCGGATAGAAATGATCTTCCCAGATATGCAGACCGTCTTTGGTTTCCACACATTCATTGGCCACGCCCGGCCCCATGATTTCAGACAGGCCATAGATATCAACCGCATGCATGTCGAAAGCCTCTTCCACTTCCTGGCGCATGGCGTTGGTCCAAGGCTCTGCCCCAAATACACCCACATCCAATGAGGATTCGCGCGGATCAAGGCCCGCTTTGTGGAATTGTTCCAGGATGTTCAGCATGTAAGACGGGGTCACCATGATCGCGTTGGGCTGGAAATCCTGAATGAGGTTAACCTGACGTTCAGTCTGCCCACCCGACACAGGCACCGCTGTCGCGCCCAGGCGTTCAATGCCATAATGCGCGCCAAGGCCGCCGGTGAACAACCCGTAACCATAGGCGTTATGGACAATATTGCCGGGTTTCACACCAGACGCACGTAGGCTACGCGCGATCAGATCGGCCCAGTTCGAAATATCATTGGCGGTGTAGCCCACAACGGTTGGTTTGCCGGTGGTGCCGGAAGACGCATGCAGACGCACGATCTGTTCGCGCGGCACAGCGAACAGGCCGAAAGGATAATTGTCGCGCAGGTCGTTCTTATAAGTGAACGGGAATTTCGCCAGATCTTTCAGATCTTTCAGATCATCCGGGTGCACGCCGGCGTCATCAAAACGCTGCTTGTACATCGGCACGTTGTCATAAGCCGCGCGCAGGGTCTTTTTCAGACGTTCCAGCTGCAAGGCGGAAATTTCATCGCGCGACGCGATCTCGATCGGGTCAAGATCGGCTTTATTCGGGGTCAGGTCTTTCATAGCTTCCTCTCCTCTTCAGCCCTGATGGGCCGCCTCGGTATTCTCTTCAAACAACTGGCCTTTGACCGCCCGGGACATGCCCCGGAATTCCACGATCACATCGCCTTTCTGGTTCTGAACCCGCACGTCATAAACGCCGGAACGACCGGTCAGGGAAATCTCACGCGCCTCAGCCGTCAGACGGTCCCCTTCAAAAGCGGGTTTCAGATAGTTGATCATCGCGTGTTGGCCGACGGTGGCCTGATTGCGGGAATTGCAGGCAAACGCAAAACAACTATCCGCCAGCGAAAAACTGATGCCGCCGTGGCAGGTCTTATGACCATTGGTGTGATGGCGTTGAACGGTCAAGCCAAGGCGCGCGTAACCTTCCCGGACGTCCTCAAGCTCCATCCCAAGCCAGGTGCTGGCACCGTCACCAGACCACATGGCCTGCGCAGATTTTTCGGCGCGTTCTTGTGGTGTCAGACTCATTTTCCTTTGAACTCCGGCGCGCGCTTTTCAAGGAAAGAAGCCACGCCCTCGCGGTAATCCTCACTATTTCCACAGGTGCGCATGGCCTCCGTTTCTAGATCCAAATGATCAGACAGCGTGTTCATACAGGCCGCCTGAATGCAGGATTTTGTCAGACCGAGACCCAGGGTCGGACCATTGGCAAAATTCGCGGTCATTTCGCGAGCGGCATCCATGAAACCATCATCCGGCAGCGCCTTCCAGATCAGCCCCCAATCCTCTGCCTTTTTCGCAGGCAACGGTTCAGCGGTGAACGCCAGGCCCTTGGCACGGGCTTCGCCAATGAGATGCGGCAGATGCCAAGACCCGCCGGTATCCGGGATCAGACCGACTTTGGCAAAACTCTGGATAAATTTCGCACTTTCCGTTGCCAGAACAATGTCACAGGCCAACGCAAGGTTCGCGCCCGCCCCTGCGGCCACACCATTCACCGCGCAGACAACCGGGAACTCCAGCGAACGGATCAGGCGCACAAGCGGCGCGTAAAAGGTCGCAACGGTTTCGCCCAGATCACGCGGCTTATCGGATTTGGACGGGTCACGATCAGACAGGTCCTGCCCCGCACAAAAGCCCCGGCCCGCGCCGGTCAACAGCACCGCACGTGCCCCGTTGTCCCGTGCTGATTCGAGTGCAGCCCGCAAAGCGAGATGCATTTCCTCATTAAACGAGTTCAGGCGCTCGGGGCGGTTCAGTGTGATTTCAACCCAGTTTTCATGGGTTTCAACAAGGACGGTCTGACTATCTGCGGGGTTCATTATGTCTTCCTGAGGCTGAATTTGATAATTTTCTTGCATAAACCGAACGGTTGGTCAATAAATTCCTCAGGCCATCGGAACGGGAGAATCTTTCGATAGCCCGGAACAAAATTCTCCGGCAGTGTCCTGTCGCAGACAGGTAAGCCACCTGACCACATTTGGGAGGAACAAATGACCAACTTCACAAAACTCGCCAGCATCGTTGCAGGTGCAACAATGGCGCTGACCAGCTCCGTTGCTTTCGCGGCTGACTATACGCTGACCATTTCCAGCTGGGCCCCGCCCACACATGGCATCAACGCCCGCATGTGGCCGACTTTTGTTGAGATGGTAGAAGAAGCCACCGACGGTCAGGTGACGGCTGAACTGAAAATGGGCCTCGCCCCGCCCCCTGCACAGATGGACCTGATCCAAGATGGTGCTGCGGATGTTTCCATCATCTTTCACGGATATCAGCCTGGCCGTTTTGTTGCGACCAAACTGATCGAACTGCCTGGTTATGAAGGCTCCGCTGAGGCTGCTTCTGTCGCTTACTGGCGCACCTATGAAGCCCACCTTGCTGCAGCGAACGAACACCGCGGTGTGAAACTGATCGCTCTGCACACACACGGCCCGGCACAGCTGCATTCCTCTACACCTGTGACTGACATGTCCGAAATCGCAGGTCTCAAAGTCCGTATCCCAGGCGGTGTTGGTGGTGACGTAGGCGCGGCCCTAGGCGCGACCGGTATTCAGGTGCCTGCTCCAAAAGTATATGAAACACTGGCTTCTAACGCCGCTGACGGTGTGGTTATGCCCATGGAAAGCCGCCGTGGTTTCAAGCTGACTGAAGTTGCGCAGAACGTATATGAGCTGCCAGGCGGCCTGTACCGTGGTTCTTTCGCATTCATCATGAATGAAGATGCATTCGCGGATCTGCCAGAAGAACTGCAGCAAAAACTGAACGACGAAGTTTTCGGTGAACCCCTGTCCCGTGCCCTAGGTGCGATCTGGGATGAAATCGACACCGTCGGTCGTGAAGCCACTCTGGAAACAGAAGGCAATGCGATTAACGCGGCATCTGAAGCAGATCTTGCAAAATTCGCTGAAATCACCACAGCTGTAACCGCATCCGTTCTGGAAGAACTCTCCGCTGCGGGCATCGACGCCCAAGCCGCACATGAGATGGTGAAATCTGAAATGGCTGCAAACTAAGCTGTCTGAAAACGAAATCTCCGGCGGGGTAATCCGCCGGAGCGACGAAGCCGCAGCCCCCTGCACGCCCCTGCTGCAAGCCAATGAGGCCCCCATGAAAAGCGTTATTTCCGCCATCCGTTGGCTGAGCCCCTTTCCGGTTGTGCTCGCCTGTGTGGCGCTTTTTGCTCTGATGACCATGACCTTCTTTGACGTTGTGTTACGGTCCATCTTTAATTCCCCAATCGAAGCCGCAACTGAACTGACCCGCATCCTTATGGCGATCGTCGTGTTTTCAGTCCTGCCACAGGTTTCGGCCCAGGCCGGACATATCGCGGTTGACCTGATGGACAGCTTGTTCTTTCGCTGGCGTCTGCACAATATCCGCGACGGGCTGGGCTATCTCCTGTGCGGTGCACTGATGTACTGGCCCGCCCAACGCATCTGGATCCTCGCCGAACGCTGGCGTGATTACGGTGATGTGACCGAATATCTCGCTATTCCTCAATTCTATATCGGCTGGTTTATCGCTCTGTCCGTCGCCCTGTCGGGCCTCGTAATGGTTGGAACCGGTCTGCTAATCCTCTTTGCCCCCCGACTGCTGGAGCGCGCATAATGACTGCTGCACTTATTGGCTTTGCCCTTGTTCTGATCCTTGTTCTACTGCGGATCCCAATTGTATTTTCCATGGGGCTAGTCGGCACCTTTGGTATCGTCTGGGAACGCGGTGGTGATCTTTTGTCCGAACGCGGCATGAAAGCCGCCATGTCCGTGGTTGGTCGTCAGATCACCGACACCGCCCAGGATTACGGTCTATCCGTGGTGCCCCTGTTTATCTTGATGGGATTGTTTGTGAACAAAGGCGGCATGGCACGGGAACTTTACGCTGTGTCTAACGCTTTCTTAGGACATTTCCGGGGCGGGATTGCGATGGCAACTGTTGCGGCCTGTGGCGGGTTTTCCGCGATCTGTGGATCATCACTGGCCACTGCTGCAACCATGTCCAAAGTCGCCATGCCTGAAATGCGCCGCTATGGCTATTCGGATGAACTCTCTACAGCGTCCATCGCTGCGGGCGGCACCCTTGGCATTCTGATCCCGCCCTCTGTGATCCTAGTAATCTATGGCCTGCTGACAGAAACCTCCATCGGAAAACTGTTCATGGCGGGGATCATCCCTGGCGCGCTTGGCATCTTCTTTTACCTCCTCGCGGTACGCTACACCGTCTGGCGCAAGCCGGATTCCGGCCCTGCTGGTGAACGCTCAAGCTGGGATGTACGCATTAAGGCCCTTGGTTCCGTCTGGGCCGTGCTTCTGCTGTTCTTCCTGGTGATCGGCGGCCTTTACGGTGCCTTCGACTTCGCACCGCTGAACCTAACGTTTTCCCCGACAGAGGCCGCAGGCATGGGGGCCATGGGTGCTTTCCTGATTGCCCTGTCACGCGGCGGCCTAACGGTAAAATCGACCTTTGAGGTGCTGCGCGAAACCAGCTTCACCGCCGCATCCCTGTTTGCGGTTCTGATCGGCGCGCAGATTTTCTCAAACTTCGTAAACCTCGCTGGCCTGCCTGAAGCCCTGATCAACCTGGTCACTGTCTGGGACGTTTCACCCTTCATGGTCATCCTGATGATCTTGGGCATCTACATCATCCTAGGCTGCGTGTTTGAAAGCCTCTCTATGTTGCTTCTGACCGTGCCGATTTTCTTCCCGCTGGTCACAAGCCTTGGCTTTGATCCGATCTGGTTTGGCATCGTGGTTGTCGTGGTGACAGAGATTTCCCTGATCACCCCGCCTGTGGGGCTGAACGTCTTCATCCTGAAAGGTGTTGTGGGCGATGTGTCCACCGCCACAATCTTCAAAGGCGTTACACCCTTCTGGATTGCGGATATCTTCCGCCTGGCCCTGATCGTGCTGATCCCATGGCTTGTACTTGTGTTGCCTGATCAGATGGGGGCAATGGGGCATTGAGTTTTGATCTGACAAACCTGCCCGGGGATTTCCATGAAAACCCCGGGCCGCATTACGCGGATCTGCGCGAAAACCACCCGGTTTGCGCCCAGGCGGACGGCAGTTTCATCCTGTCCCGCCACGCGGATCTGGATGCGATCTACCGCGACACCACCACCTATATTTCCGACAAAAAAGCCGTCTTTGGCCCGAAGTATGGTGTCGGAAGCCCGCTATATGAACATCACACCACCTCGCTTGTGTTCAATGACGCCCCCCTGCACACCCGTGTGCGCAAGGTGATGGTCGGCGCGATGAACCCGCGTGCGCTCGCGCAGATGGAACCGGGGCTTGTGGCGCTGGTGGATGATCTGATTGCGGATATGGCAGCGAAGGGCAGCGCCGAGCTGATTGAGGACTTCGCCGGTGCTATCCCGATTGAAGTTATCGGCAATCTTCTGGGCATTCCGCGTGATCGCAGGGATCCCTTGCGCGACTGGTCACTTGCCATCCTTGGTGCGCTTGAACCGCAACTGTCGGATGCGCAGATGGCTGACGGCAATCAGGCGGTGTCTGATTTCATGACTTATCTGCGCGACATCATTGAGGACCGCCGCGCAAACCCCGGTGATGCGGCGACCGATGTTTTGACCCGGCTTATCCAGTCTGGCGATGAAACCGGCGAAGGCCTGTCTGAGGCGGAGCTGTATCAAAACTGCATTTTCATCCTGAACGCGGGCCATGAAACCACCACCAATCTGATTGGCAACGCCCTGGCCTTGCTGAATCAACACCGCGATAAACGTGTACAACTTCTGGAAAACCCTAAGCTGATCACAACCGCTGTCGATGAATTCCTACGCCTTGAAAGCCCAAACCAGTTTGGCAATCGCCTGACCACGCGTGATGTCGAATTTCACGGCGTGAAGATCCCGGCAGGCAGCGACATTCATCTGTGTATGGGGGCTGCAAACCGTGATCCCCGCGCCTTTGAAAACCCCGATGACATGCAACTGGATCGCCGTCCGAACAAACATCTAGCCTTTGCTGGTGGTGCACATACCTGTGTTGGCCTGACGCTGGCCCGGATGGAAGGGCGCATCGCAGTAGAGCGGTTCATCACGCGTTTCCCGGACTACGAAATTCAGCCAGGGGCAATCCGCGGCGGTCGCATTCGTTTCCGCGGTTTTGCCCGGCTTCCCGTTAAGCTTGGCGACTGAACAATCCATATCCCCGGCACCGCCGGGCAGCGCCCGACCCTCCCCACGGGAGGGCGCTTCGCACCCACCCAGGGTCAGGCACTGCCTTTGCATTGTCGTGACCATCTCAGATGAGGACATAAAATGACCATTCAACAGATCCGCTCTTTCGCCGCCGGTGAATGGATTGCCCCGGGCGAAGGGGCCCGCAATATTACTTCCGCTGTGACCGGCGATGTGATTGCAAGCGCCGGTAACAATGCACTCGATGTGCAGGCCATGCTGGATTACGCGCGCAATGTGGGCGGCCCGGCCCTGCGCGCATTGACCTTCCATGACCGTGCGAAAATGATCAAAGCCCTGGCACTGGCGATCAGCAAAAACAAACAAGCGCTATATGATCTCAGCTTTGCGACCGGGGCCACACAATCTGATCACATGATCGACATTGACGGCGGCATTGGGACGATGTTTGTCTTTGCCTCCAAGGGCCGCCGCGAGATGCCAGACGCGCATGTCTACTTGGATGGCGAGGTCGAACAGCTCTCCCGTCACGGCACATTCATGGGACAGCATATTTGCACGCCTTTGCAGGGTGTTGCGGTGCATATCAACGCATTCAACTTCCCGGTCTGGGGGATGCTCGAAAAGCTTGCGCCAACTCTGCTGGCCGGTGTGCCTGCAATTGTGAAACCCGCGACCAATTCTTGCTATGTGACGGAACTTGCTGTGAAGATCATGCTCGACAGTGGCATTCTTCCCGCTGGTGCGCTGCAACTGGTGTCTGGTGGTCTGGGTGACATGCTGGATCGCCTGACCCTGCAGGATGTGGTCAGCTTCACGGGGTCTGCCCAGACCGCACTGTCCCTGCGTTCCGCCCCGCATATTCTGGAAAACTCTATCCGTTTTGTGGCGGAACAGGACAGTCTAAACGCATCGATCCTTGGGCCGGACGCCATCCCAGGCACGCCTGAATTTGATCTGTTCGTGAAAGAAGTTCAGCGCGAGATGACCACAAAAGCGGGGCAGAAATGCACCGCGATCCGCCGTATGATGGTGCCTGAGAACCACGTAGACGCGGTGATCGAAGCCCTGTCCGCACGTCTGGATAAAACACAGATCGGTGACCCACGGCTTGAAGCCACCCGCATGGGGGCTCTGGTGTCTGGTGGTCAGAAGCGGGACGTTCTAGAAAAAGCCGCAATCATTGGCCAAGAAGCGGAACGTGTTTACGGCGACCCGGAGAATTTCAACGTTGAGGGTGCCGACGCAGATAAAGGCGCCTTTGTGCCACCAATGCTGTTCCACTGCGCAAACCCCGACACCGCTGAACGCGTGCATGATACTGAAGCCTTCGGTCCGGTGTCCACCATCATGGGTTACCGCGATGTGGATCATGCGATTGAACTTGTGAATAAGGGCCAGGGATCGCTTGTCGCCTCTGTCATCACCCATGACCCAAAGGTTGCACGCGAAGTGGCCATGGGCGCGGGTGCCTTCCACGGGCGACTTTATTTCAACAACCGTGACTCGATGAAGGAAAGTACCGGTCATGGCTCCCCCCTGCCGCATATGGTGCATGGTGGCCCGGGCCGCGCCGGTGGTGGCGAAGAAATGGGCGGCGTGCGCGGTGTGAAACATTACATGCAACGCACCGCCATTCAGGGCAGCCCGGATATTCTTTCCGCGATTGGCGACAAATGGGTACCTGGTGCCACGGAAACCACCAACACAGCACACCCTTTCACACGCACCTTCCACGATCTGAAGATCGGGGACACGCTGCATACCGATCCGCGCACCGTGACCATGGAAGATATCGAACATTTCGCCCATTTCACCGGCGACACCTTCTACGCGCATATGGATGACGATGCCGCTAAGCGGAACCCATTCTTCCCCGGTCGCGTGGCCCATGGCTATCTGCTGTTGTCCTTCGCTGCCGGCATGTTTGTTGAGCCAAATGAAGGCCCAGTTCTTGCCAACACCGGACTTGATAACCTGCGCTTCATGAAACCGATTGAAGCAGGGGAAACCATCAAAGTGCGCCTAACGGTTAAGAAAAAGACCCCCCGCAACGAGGAATACGGCGAAGTGCGCTGGCACGTCAGCCTGACCGATGGCGAAGGCGAACTGGCGGCAGAATATGAACTTTTGACCATGAACGCCTATTAATCGCACATAGCATCTGCATGCCCCCTGACCTATAAGGGGGCATGACTGTTTCTGAAATCTCACATCAAGCCATTTTCGGTAACGCTATTGCCGCCCTTCAAGACCCGCAGCCGCAGCGAGTTTGGTCGGTGATCGTTTCCCTCTTTGGGGATCTCGCACAAGGCGAAGGTGATCAGATCAGCGGTGTTGCGTTGACAGAAATTTGCGGTCGAATGGGTATTCGTGCCGAAGCTTTGCGTGTAGCCCTGCATCGCCTGCGTAAAGACGGCTGGATTGATAGCCTGCGTGATGGACGCAGCAGCCAACACACACTCACAGCGCAAGGACGTCGCGATACAATATCCGCAACCCCGCGTATCTATGCCCAGCCCCCACACAAACCCGGAACCTGGCGTCTTATCAGCGCCGATTGTGACACTGCGTTGAAAGGCATAACCTACCCCCCCGGCGGTTTCATTGCCCTATCACGCCGCACCGCCCTGATCTCTGGTGATGGTTCTGACCTTGCGGACAATGTCATGGTTTTTCGGGCCACGCCCGAACATATCCCGCAGTGGATGCAGGATAAGGTTTGCCCAACGGATCTGCAGGCATCCACCCGCCAGTTTCATCAGGATCTGCTAGAGGCACACAAACTGATCGAAAATGCAACCGGGTCCGATCCTGTTCACACCTCTGCTTTACGTACCCAAATTGTCCACCGTTGGCGGCGCGTAGTTCTTCGCACACCGGATCTGCCCAATGAATTCTTTCCGTCCGGATGGATGGGGGACGCCTGCCGAAAACAGGTTACAGATCTTCTGGCTCTGCTGCCCCGGCCTGACCTGAATGCATTGGAAATCTCAGCCCTGCAGTACCGTAACCTGGATCAGACGGATTGAATAGCTTTCACAAACAGCGCCTCAAAGCGATCGGCTATTTTTTCAAGGTCGAACCGCGTTTCAGCCCACCGACGCGCCGCGACCCCAGCTTTCTCTGCCCGCAAGGGATCATTCCGGAAGGATAAAGCCGCCAGCGTAAATCCGTCATAATCTTCCGGTTCAACCACCACACCGGCACCGCTTTCAACAAGTATTTTTGCCGCCAGATTTTCAGCTGGGGCAGCCAAAACAATCGGACGCCCGGCACATAAGTAAGACATAATTTTAGACGGAACTGAATACGTCCCGGCCCCCCGTTCGATCACCGCCAGCAAGACGTCCCCGCTTGCCAGAACATCTGACATGCGTTCAAACGGCTGCAATGGCAACAGACGCATCCCCGCGTGATCTGGCCCCTCCCGCAAGCTGTCTGCCCCCACGCCTGCGGCGACAACGACAACTTCTTCATTCGGCGCAACACGCTCTGCAAGATGTCTCAACAGTTCCGGATTGTGTTTCAAAGCAAGCGTGCCAGAATAAAGAAAGCGCGTACCATTTTGCAGGCTATTTTCCCGCGCCCAAGAATTGTCGCGATTCTGAAGATCAATATCGCCCAACACGCCCCAATTCGGGATCACTTCTATTTTCGCCCGATCAATACCCCAGCGATCCGTCTGCGCATGAAAGCTTTCCGTAATATGCAAAATGCGTGACGCTCGCCGCATTTGCCGGCGCTCCAGAAATCTGTACCATGCCCCAATCGCATGCCCCGGACCCGGAATTTTTCGTGCCAGAATTTCAGATGCTGCGATGGAGTAAAAATCCTGGCACCAGTATATAAAAGGGCGTCTTTCCTTGTAGCACAGCCTGACCAAAGCCTCCTGCGCCTCTGTCGGAGTATTTCCGGAAATCACCACATCAGGCTTTTGTTGCGCTGCCAAAGCCGCCAGCTCACAACCATAAGCCCGATCTCCGTTACGTCGCTTTAGAAAGTTGGTTTTCGAATAATCAATCGCCTTGCCCAAGGGGGAAAATGACAGCTGGGGCGGATCCCCTTCGATTACGTTCATCACACCTTTCGGTCCTTGGTCCTTTACGAACCAGGCGTGCACAACCTGATGCCCCCGCTGTGCCAATGCCCGAGACAATTCAACCTGAAACGGGTGCCCGGCAAAGTCATGGATCAGGATTTTCATGTAATTGTACCCACCACGGATTTTTCACGTGACCAACATTTTCTCAGGGGCCGGTCAAACCAGATAAAAAACGCAATCGCCACACCGGTAACCAGAACAATCATAATTGCAGTCAAACCAATGATCCCGAAATTTTCGGGGGAAATGGAAAGGATAAGTTTCTGAACATAGGGGTGAATTAAGTATATCGCATATGATGCATCTCCCAACAGAATAGGCCCCATCACTATGCCCCCCTGCAACGGAGGCATCATGGCAGCCCCTAACACAATGCAGAAGGCGGGAATAATGAACGGGATAATCCTGTGATATTCTCCAGGCGGGAACATCTGGAATAGGAGCACCGAAAATACCCCCCCAGACGCACATATCACCGCCCCAGTCCATCCAGTTCTCGACTTCAGTATATTCCAAGTTTTGAAGCACATGATACCGGCAGCGAATTCCAGAAGAACCGGATCCGTGTAAAACTGACCGATCACGGATCCGGGGTGGAATAGCACACCTGACAGAACAAACCCGGCAAGCGCCAACACCACTACTAGTGCAGGCCTAGAAAAATGAAGGGAGAGTGCAAAACATCCATAAAAGAAGATTTCGTAATTCAGTGTCCAACCCAAAAACAAGACAGGTTGCATAAGCCCTGTGTCGCGCATGTAAGGAATGAAAAATAAAGATTGTGTCAGCTCACCAATGGAAGGGATCTCTGTTACAACACCCGGAACCAAGGTTGACGCGAAAAACAACGACACAGTCAAAAGCCAATATAGGGGCAGCAATCGCAAAAGGCGTTTACCAAAGAAAACCCTTGGCGATAGCCGAGCACCTGTTCGCGTATTCACCACCATGGCCATCACAAAACCACTGAGGACAAAAAAGATGTCGACGCCAAACATGCCAATACCGAAGGCCGGCAGATTGAAACCTGTGTGCGACGCCATGCCCACCCAATGCAACCAAACCACCAGGGACGCCGCAAAAAACCGCAATATCTGCAGGTTTTCAAGCCTACTTGCCGCAGGAGACGCCATCACATCATCAGGCCGCGCAGACTGATCGGCGCTCAACTTCTGCTGATATCCAGTCCAAAGTTATTTGCATACCGCTGCGCAACGATTGCTGCGGTGCCCAGCCCAGACGGTCACGGATCAGGTGATTGTCTGATTTTCGACCACGAACCCCCTGAGGCCCGTCTATATGGTTGATCGTCAGTGATTTCCCCGACAGATCCATCACCATCCGCGCTAGGTCATTTATCGAAACCATTTCTTCTGATCCGATATTTACGGGCCCTTCAAAATCGGATCGCAGCAACCGAAGTGTGCCTTCAAGACATTCATCAATATACAAAAATGAACGGGTCTGATGCCCATCCCCCCACATATCAATACTTTCGCCATCCCGTGCCACAGCAACCTTGCGGCACATCGCGGCAGGTGCTTTTTCCTTCCCGCCATCCCAAGTTCCTTCTGGGCCGAAGATATTGTGATAGCGTGCAATCCTGCATTCCATGCCAAAATTACGGTTATAGGCAAGGTACAGACGTTCTGAAAAAAGCTTTTCCCAGCCATATTCACTGTCAGGGTTTGCGGGATATGCACTGTCTTCAGCGCAATTCGGGTTGTCCGGATCCTGTTGGTTATGCTCGGGATACATACATGCAGATGAGCTGTAAAAAACACGTTTAATGCCCCTTTTCTGACAGGCATCCAAAATGTTTAAATTAATAGCCGCAGAATTATGCATGACATTTGCATCATTCTCGCCCGTAAAAATGTACCCCGCCCCGCCCATGTCGGCGGCAAGCTGGTACACTTCGTCAAAATCCTGATCGATAACTTCGCGAACCAATGTTTGTTCCCGTAGGTCCCCCAGAATAAAATCATCGGCTGCACTGACACAGTATTCGTGGGGTTTGATGTCCACACCACGCACCCAAAATCCTTCTGCCTTCAGTCGCTTAACCAGATGCCCCCCTATAAAACCGCCGGCGCCACAAACAAGTGCTGTCTTCTGCATATTACTGCTCCCCATTGGTCAATGACCAGTTTTTAGATCCTACTTTCCGGTTGCTTTTGCGACGACCAAGGCCGTCTTCAAAACAATACCGAAATCATGCATCAGGGCCATTTTCCGGATATAACCCGCATCCATTTCCACGCGTTCCTGATAACTGATGTCGTTGCGTCCAGAAGTTTGCCAGACACCGGTCACGCCTGGCCTACAAGACAGGTATAAAGCCTGGTATTCACCGTATTGCGCCAGTTCATCCATCACCACCGGGCGCGGTCCAACCAGGCTCATATCGCCGCACAACACATTCCAGATCTGTGGCAACTCATCCAAACTGGATCGCCGCAGGAAATGTCCAATACGTGTTATCCTAGGATCTTTTTCCAACTTGAAATTACTGTTCCACTCGGCCCGGGTCTTTTCACAATTGCTCAGCTGCTTTTCCAGGCGTGCTTCGGCATCCGGCACCATTGTACGCAGCTTCCAGCACTTGAGTATCCGTCCATTCCGTCCGATGCGTTCATGGGCAAAAAAACCAGAAGGTCCAGTCACGCGGATCATAACCCAGAAAGCGACAATAACAGGGGCCGCAATAGGTAATAGAAGAATTGCACCGACCAGATCAAAAATCCGTTTTCCAAATCGAGCATAAAATCCTTGGGGTGCAGTCCAAGATGAATGTATCGGGATCGGTTTCCCCGGCCTTGCTGTGAATGCATCAACTTTCATCGGATCCCCTTCTCAACGTCAGGAATGCCAAAGCGACGTCCGGCAACACCACCCAGGGTGGTTTTCCTGCCTCACAACATCTGTGATCTAAGTTAAAAAACGGTTAATTTCCAAAACCCGAGCATATTATCCACGCAGAAATCACCTTAAGAATTTGAAGCAACCGCCAATCATCAAACATTTCAGACGATTGTTTCGCTAGCTGCATGACGGCTTCGGGCATAGACATCTTCATAACGAACGATGTCATCTTCGCCGACATAACTGCCCGTCTGGACTTCGATCAGGACCATGGGCAATTTGCCCGGGTTTTCCATGCGATGCACCGCCCCCAGCGGCACATAAACGCTTTCATTTTCAGTCACCAGCTTTACATCATTCCCGACAGTGACCTTCGCGGTGCCTTCCACAACAATCCAGTGTTCAGATCTGTGCACATGGCTTTGCAAGCTTAATGCGGCACCAGGATGAACCAGAATGCGTTTCACTTGAAAACGATCCCCGATCACGAGGCTTTCAAACCACCCCCATGGCCGATGATCTTTGGAAAACTCTGTTGCCTGCGGAACCTGTTTAGCCTTTAAAACCGCCACCGCATCTTTAACATCCTGCCCCCGGGACATGTCCGCTACCAGAACCGCATCCTGCGTGGCAATCGCCATCACATCTTTCAGACCGATCCCAACGATCTGTACATTGTCACTTTCAGATCGCAGCAAAGTATTTGTGCATTCAATCGCGCTGGCCTGATCTGAAGCAACAACCCCACTGTCATCAGGAGAGCTTTCCCGCCAAACAGCGTTCCAGCCGCCAAGATCGGACCATCCCCCATAAAACGGTACAACCGATAGGTTTTCTGCGTGTTCCATCACCGCGTAATCAATCGAGATATCTTCTGCTTGGGCCCAGCTGTCCGGATCCAGGCGTAAGAAATCAAGATCTTTCTCAGCCAGATTGACCGCATCAGACACCGGTTGCATCAACTCTGGTGCGGATTTTTCATAAGCGTGGATAATATCACGAACGGAAAACAGGAAGATCCCCGCATTCCACATGTAATTTCCTTTGCGCAACATCTCTTCTGCATGTTCTTTTGCAGGTTTTTCAACGAAACGGGACAAAGGGATCGCAGTTGCTGTACCATCAGGTGACGTGGACAATTCCAAATACCCATATGCCGTTTCGGCATGGGTTGGTTGGATGCCAAAAGTCACCAGTCGCCCCCCAGCGACAGCATTAACACCTTTCGCGATCGCCTCGTGAAACGCCTCTATATCACGCACAATATGGTCGGATGGCGCAACTAGCATCAGCGCATCCGGATGTTCACGCGCCAGATAATTCGCAGCCGCCAGAACCGCCGGCCCTGTATTCAACCCTTGCGGTTCAATCAACACCGCATGCGGAGAGATGCCGGATTGTTCAAGTTGCTCAGTCACAATAAAGCGGAAATCTGAATTGGTCAGAACTGTGGGCGCGGCAAAGGATATCGCATCTGTACTGCCGGACATCCTTTCCACTGTATCCTGAAACAATGTCTTTTTCCCCACCACGGGGGTAAACTGTTTCGGGAAACTCTTGCGGGATAAAGGCCACAAACGTGTCCCTGATCCACCACATAAAACAACCGGGAATATTTCTGTCATCTTATCCCTTC